>JBKKDH010000294.1:0-12743 GCA_046708445.1 Arthrobacter sp. | reverse complement strand
CCAAGGGCACGCAATCACCGCAACGGGCTGACATCCTCGGCGCCGGCGATGCCAAGCTGGTGACCTACCGTCCGGTGGTCAATGTGGGCATCGACAAGCCCCGCCTCGGCTCTGCCGATGCGGCTGCGTCTGCCACCAAGCTGGCCCAGCTCGTGGGTGTGGATCCGGCCGCCTACGCACAGCAGGTAGCCGCTTCCGGCGCCGAAGCGTTTGTTTTGGCCATCACCCTTCGGGAGGAGGGACGCACCATCACGGACCAGCAGATCGCCGAGATCCCCGGTGCCCGTGGAATTGCTGCCACTGTGCCACTGGCACCCAGCCGCACATTCGCCCGTGCCGTCCTCGGTTCCGTCGGCGAAGCCACCGCTGAACAGATCGAAGCCTCAGCCGGTGCCCTGACAGCCGGCGACGTGACCGGCATCGGCGGCCTGCAGCAGCAGTATGACGAGCAGTTGCGTGGCACAGACGCCGTGGTAATCCGGGCCCAGCGTGCCGACCTCACCACCGAACAGATCCAGACCGCCGCAACGGATCCACGCCGGGTGGTCTTCGAAGTGGCACCGACGCCTGGCACACCCCTGAAAACCACCCTTGACCCTGCGCTCCAGTCGCTGGCGGAGAGCACGCTCACCGGGGTTGGCCCGGCGTCCGCGATCGTGGCACTGCGGCCTTCCAGCGGAGCCGTGCTGGCGGCCGCGTCCGGTCCCGGGAGTAACGGCTACAACACCGCCATGCTGGGGCAATACGCGCCCGGATCAACCTTCAAAATGATCGATTCGCTGGCCATGCTGCGCAACGGACTGACCCCGGATTCCAAGGTCGAGTGCACTCCCGACCTCACCGTGGATGGCCGGACCTTCAAGAACGCGGAAGGCTACCCCGCCGGATCTTTGGGATCCGTGACGCTCCGCGACGCCTTTGCCCATTCCTGCAACACGGCCTTCATCGCAGCGCGTGACACTGTGTCCCAATCCCAGCTCGAAGCTGCCGCGATGGCTATGGGGGTTGCAGTGGAAGCACCGTCACTCGGAGCCGCGGCCTTCCTGGGCTCCGTTCCGGGTGAGGCCGCCGGCACTGAACACGCGGCCTCGATGATCGGCCAGGGCAAGGTGCTGCTGTCACCCCTGGCCGCGGCGATCATGGCTGGCTCCGTCGCCAAGGGCGCGCCCGTCTCACCGCAGCTGGTACTGAATCCCGGCGCCGGCGCTGCCGCGGCAGACACGTCCGGCGAGCCGACCGCCGGGGCCGGGTCGCCGTCGTCGACCGTCACCCCCGAGGCGCCGTCCCAGGCCTCGGACAAGCCAATTACCGCAGCTGAGGCAGCGGCCCTCGCCGACATGATGCGGGCAGTGGTCACCTCCGGCCATGCAGGCTTCCTGTCCGCCGTTCCGGGCGCGCCAGTGGGCGCCAAGACGGGCACTGCAGAGTTCGGCAACGAGAACCCGCCCAAGACGCACGCCTGGATCGTGGCCGTGCACGGTGACCTCGCCGTGGCCGTTTTTGTGGAGGATGGCGGCCTCGGCGCAACCACATCCGGGCCCCTGCTCAAGGAGTTCCTCGCCGCGGCCGGCTGACCCTGCCGATGAGGGCCGGCGCGCCGGCGTGGGAAGATTGTTGGCGTGGCCCACATAGACGTTTCCGGTATTGACTACTTCCTCTCCGACGGCACCCAGCTGCTGAACGGGGTGACCTTCAAGGTTCCGGACGGCACCAAAACGGCCCTGATCGGCCCCAACGGCACGGGCAAGACCACGCTGTTCCGGATCATTTCCGGCGACCTCGTTCCGGACGAAGGCGTGATCGGGCGCTCCGGAAACATGGGCATCATGCGCCAGTTCGTGGGCCAGGTCCGGGACGATTCAACCGTCCGCGACCTCCTTGTTTCTGCAGCCCCGCCTGAGCTGGCGGCAGCTGCCCGCGAAGTGGACGAGGCCGAGCTCGCGATGGTGGAGCTCGACGACGAACCCAGCCAGATGCGCTACGCACAGGCCATCGTCGACTGGGGAGACGCCGGCGGGTACGACGTCGAAACCGTCTGGGACGAGGTCTGCATGGCCGCCCTGGGGCTGCCCTTCGACCGCGCGCAGCACCGCCCGGCGTCGAGCCTTTCCGGCGGCGAGCAGAAGCGGCTGGTCCTGGAAGCCCTGTTTGCCGGCCCCGACGAGCTGCTTCTGCTCGACGAACCCGACAACTACCTGGACGTGCCCGGAAAACGCTGGCTGGAGGACAAGCTGAACGAGTCCAAGAAAACGGTCTTCTTCATCAGCCACGACCGCGAGTTGCTCAACAACGCAGCGGGCCGGATTGTCACCTTGGAGCCGGGCATCAACGGGGCCGGCGCCTGGATCCATGGCGGCGGTTTCGGCTCGTACGTGGAGGCGCGCGCGGACCGGAACGCCCGCTTCGAGGAGCTGCGCAAGCGCTGGGACGAGGAGCACGTGAAGCTCAAGGAACTTGTCAACATGTACAAGAACAAGGCGGCGTTCCGGTCCGACATGGCCAACCGCTACCACGCGGCCCAGACCCGGCTGGCGAAGTTCCTTGAGGCAGGACCGCCCGAGGCCCTGCCGATCGAGCAGAACGTGCAGATGCGGCTGAAGGGCGGCCGGACCGCCAAGCGCGCCATCGTGGCCGAGAAGCTCGAGCTGACCGGGCTGATGAAGCCGTTTTCCACGGAGGTGTGGTTCGGCGACCGTGTGGGTGTGCTGGGCTCAAACGGCTCCGGCAAGAGCCACTTCCTGCGCCTGCTCGCCACCGGAGGCACGGATCCGGAGCGTGAGCACCTGCCCGTGTCCGATGTCGACATCGCCGAAGTGCCGCACGAAGGCACCGTGAAACTCGGCGCCCGCATCCGGCCCGGTTTCTTTGCCCAGACCCACATCCGTCCCGACCTCCTCGGCAAGACGTTGCTGGCGATCCTGCACCGCGGCGACGAGCACCGGTCCGGGCTGGGCCGTGAGGCTGCAGCCGGCGCCTTGGACGGCTACGGCCTGGCGGGGCAGTCCGAGCAGAAGTACGAGTCCCTCTCCGGCGGCCAGCAGGCGCGGTTCCAGATCCTGTTGCTGCAGCTCTCCGGAGCCACTCTTCTGCTCCTCGACGAGCCGACCGACAACCTGGACCTGCACTCTGCCGAGGCACTTGAACGCGCGATCGACCACTTCGAAGGAACGGTCCTCGCCGTGACCCACGACCGCTGGTTCGCCCGGACGTTCGATCGCTTTCTCGTGTTTGGCTCTGACGGCAAGGTGTACGAATCCGCAGACCCGGTGTGGGACGAAAAGCGGGTGGAGCGCGTCCGCTAAGACAGACGCTGTCTCACTTTCTGCAAGTTTTTGGCCAACGCTCTCTCACCAGTGAGAGAGCGTTGGACCGGAGTGATCACAGAAATGATTAAATGATCAAGGCTTGCTAGCATTTGAGCATGAAGACTGAGGAACGCCATCGGCTGATTGGTGAGCTGTTGCGCCACCAGGCTGAGGTTTCTGTGGAGGAGCTCACGGAGGCATGCGACGCCTCCGGAGCCACCATCCGCCGCGACCTTGAGGTGCTCGCGTCCCACGGTGTCCTCCGGCGTGTCCACGGCGGCGCCAGGAGCCTGATCGTCGGCGGTGAGAACCCCGGCTACGGCCAGCGGGAACTCGAGGACCAGGCCGTCAAGGTCCGGATCGCGGCGGCCGTGGCCGGCCTGCTCAGGGACCGGGAACACGTCTGGCTGGACAGCGGAACCACCGCCACGGAGATCGCCAGAACCCTGCGCGGCCGCGAGCTGACGCTGATGCCCATGTCCGTGCGGTCCCTGACCACTGTGACTTCTGACGACCCGAATGCGGGCCAGCGACCGGCCCTGCTCCTTCCCGGCGGCAGCCTGGTTCCCGGCGAGCTGTGCTTCCGCGGCCCGCTGGCGGAAGCCAACATCCGGTCCCTGCGCTTCGACACGGCCGTGGTGACGCCCTGCGCCCTGAACCTTAAGGACGGCCTGCTCGCGCACGACCTCGAGGACGCGGCGGTCAAACGGGCAGGCCTCGAATCAGCTGCCCGCGTGATAGTTGCCTGCGCCGGTTCCAAATGGAATGCCAACGCTGTGGCACTGGTTGCATCCCTCGAATCAGTGAACGTGATCGTGACAGACAAAGACCTCAGCGCGGAAGAACTCGCGCACCTCAACAAGCTCTCGGTGGAAGTAGTGAAAGCATGAGCACCAACACCCGCACCACGGCCAGCCCGTCCCTCAAGGCAGCGGCGGCCGCCACATTCATAGTCTTCGGAATCAATGGACTGGTATTCGCTAGCTGGGCGGCACGCATCCCTGCCGTCACCGAGACGCTGAACCTGACATCCGGCCAGATGGGCACCCTCCTGCTGTGCACCGCCGTCGGTTCGCTGCTGGCGCTTCCGACGGCGGGCCTCGTGGTGGGCAGGCTGGGAACCGCCAACACGGTACGCGCAGCCGGCCTGCTGGTGACGCTGGCAGGCGTCGGTATTGCCCTCAGCCTCTCGGCCGAATCCGTGCCGGGCACTGCCGTGAGCCTGTTCTTCTTCGGCATCGGCATCGGTCTCTGGGATGTATCGCAGAACATCGAAGGTGCCGATGTTGAGCACAAGATGCGCCGCACCATCATGCCCCAGTTCCACGCAGCGTTCAGTGGCGGGGCCTTCGTAGGTGCCCTGATTGGGGCCGGCCTGTCCACCATCGGAGTCGGACTGCCGGTCCACCTCCTGGTCATCGCCGGGGTGGTGGCCGTGGTGGCGTTGGTGACGCCGCGGTACTTCCTCCCGCACATCGCAGCTCCAACACCGGCTGAAGGCGAGCCCAAGGCGGCCAAGGGACCCTCCGCGTGGCGGGATGGCCGCACCCTGCTGATCGGCGTTGTCGTCCTCGGTGCAACGCTGACCGAAGGGGCGGGAAACGACTGGATTGCGAAGGCCTCCGTTGACGGGCTGGGTACCGAAGAGTCGACTGGCGCCCTCATGTTTGCCCTGTTCGTCCTGGCCATGACAGCCATGCGCTTCGTCGGGGGCAGGGTCATCGACGCGTACGGCCGCGTGGTGGTCCTCCGCGCCAGCATGGCCGCGGCGGCTGCCGGCCTGCTGCTGTTTGTCCTGGCCGGCAATGTTTGGCTCGCCGCAGTCGGCGCCGCTCTGTGGGGTGTGGGCGCTGCCCTGGCATTCCCCATGGGCATGTCAGCCGCCGCCGATGACCCGAAGCATGCAGCAGCCCGTGTCTCGGTGGTATCCACCCTGGGGTATATCTCCTTCCTGGCGGGTCCCCCGTTGCTGGGATACCTGGGCGACCTGACCGGCATCCACCTGGCACTGCTGGCCATTCTGGCTCCGATCCTGCTGGCCCTCCTCCTCGCGGGCGCCGCCAAGCCGCTGACCGCCAAATAGGTACGGGCCAGCCTGGCCAAGGGAAATGCTCCCGGCGGTAGGGTTGTGCCATGCAGATCAGGTGGCGCAGGCGTTCCGGCTGGATCAGCCGCTTCGACCGGCATCTTGTCCGAAGAGTTTCGGCCTTCCCAGGCGGAAACCATGACGTGTTCTTCCGTCGCCTGTCCGCGTCAGCCACGCACGGAAAGCTGTGGATAGGCGCTGCAGCCATCATGGCGGCGTTCCCCGGAAAGCCTCGCCGCGCAGCCCTCCATGGACTGATCGCCCAGGCCGTGGCCTCCGCCGTAACCAACATGGGCTTCAAGACCCTTTTGCCCCGCGCCAGGCCCCTGCCGGAGCACCTTCCGGTCTTCCGCTTCGTCCATCCGCAACCCACGAGTTCGTCCATGCCGTCCGGGCATTCCGCGTCTGCCATCGCCTTCGCCGTGGGTGCCGGACTGGTGAAGCCGGCAGTCGGGGCAGCCTTGGCGCCCGTGGCCCTGGGGGTTGCGTACTCACGGGTCCACACCGGGGCACATTGGCCCTCGGACGTGTTTTTTGGCTCCGCCATCGGTGCGGGCGCCGCCCTGGTCACCAGGAAGTGGTGGCCCGTCCGTCCGCCCTTTCCCGCCGTGAGCAGGACGCCTGCCCCGGCTCCCGAACTGCCCGGCGGTGCGGGACTCAGCATCGTGGTGAACACCCTCGGCGGATCGTTCACACAGGAGACTGCCGGCGCCCTCCAGGAAGTATTCCCTAAAGCACATATAAACACAGTGGACCCGGGTGCAGATCTCTCCGCCGAAATCCAGGCCACAGCCACCTTCCCCGGGACCCTTGCGCTGGGAGTCTGGGGCGGGGACGGGACGGTCGGGACTGCGGCGGCCGCCGCCGTCGAACATTCACTGCCGCTGCTGGTGCTGCCCGGCGGCACCCTCAACCACTTCGCCAGGGACGCAGGCACAGGCACTCTGAAGGATGCCGTGGCCGCCGCTAACCGGGGGGAAGCGGCGTCCGCGGACGTGGGCCTGGTGACCGTCGAACGGGGAATGGCGGGGAACCCTGAAACGGCAGAGCTCCTGATGCTGAATACCGCGAGCATCGGCCTTTATCCGAACCTCGTCCGGCGCCGGGAGATGTTGCAGCCCGCGCTGGGTAAGCCACTCGCCGGAGTGGTGGCCATGTTCCGGACCTTCGCTACTGGAACGCCCACTACGCTGCTGGTGGACGGCGTGCGGCACAAACTCTGGATCGCTTACATTGGCCGCGGCCGTTACTACCCCCGGGACCACGCGCCCCTCGTGAGGCCAGTGCTGGATGACGGCGTCCTGGATGTCCGCATGATTACGGCCGATGAGTCCTTCGCAAGGCTCCGCCTGCTGTGGTCCGTCCTGACGGGAACAGTGGCCACGTCCCGGATCACCCACCTGTCCGAAGCCTCCACCCTTCGCGTGGAATCGGACGGCTCGCCGATGGTTTTGGCCGTCGACGGCGAAGCCCTGGCCGGCGTGCGCACGGCGGAGTTCCGGGTGGCCAGCCGTCGCCTGACGTACTACTCGCCGCAGTCCTGAGTCACCTCCGGAGGGGCGCGCGTGGGTCCTGCGGGGGATCCGGTCATCCGGACGGACTACCCTGATTCAACCCTGAATCATCCCTGAGACCGGCGAAATCCAGGATCGGCGTCTGTAGCGTGGTGGATACACCACTCTCCAAAACATCCCCGCAGCCACCGGCTGCTGTTCGAAGGAACAATCCATGATCGAGGCAAAAGGCCTGACCAAGGTTTACGGCGAAAAGACGGCCGTTTCCGGCGTCAACTTCACCGTCGAAGCCGGCCGCGTGACCGGCTTCCTCGGACCCAACGGTGCCGGCAAATCAACCACCATGCGCATGATTATGGGCCTGGACCGGCCGACGTCGGGCACGGTGACCGTCAACGGTGCACCGTTCGCGCGGCACGCTGCTCCCCTGCGCGACGTCGGCGCCCTGCTGGACGCCAAGGCCGTCCACACCAGCCGCACGGCCTACAACCATCTCCGGGCGATGGCCGCTACACACAGCATCCCCAAGAAACGCGTTCATGAGGTCATCGAGATGACAGGCCTGGCCGACGTCGCGAAAAAGAAGGTCGGCGGCTTCTCGCTTGGCATGGGACAGCGGCTCGGAATCGCCGCCGCCCTGCTGGGTGACCCGCAGACCGTTATCCTGGACGAACCCGTGAACGGCCTTGACCCGGAGGGCGTGGTCTGGGTCCGAAACCTGGTCAAGTACCTGGCCTCGGAGGGACGTACCGTATTTCTCTCCAGCCACCTGATGAGCGAAATGGCCGTCACGGCGGACCACCTGATTGTGATCGGACGCGGGCGCATCATTGCCGACGCTCCCATCCGTGACATCATCAACGGCCAGGGACGGATCCGCACGCGCGTCCGCACTGACCAGCCCGACCAGCTGATGCACCTGCTCGCCGGCGATGGTGTCTCCGTTGAGGTGCAGGAAAACGAACTGCTCGAGGTCACGGGCCTGGATCCCCGCCAGATCGCCCGTGCCGCCCTGGACAGCCGCGTCATGATCTACGAACTGACGCCCCTTCAGGCCAGCCTTGAGGAGGCCTACATGGAGTTGACCAAAGATGAGGTCGAATACCACTCACTGATCACCACGGGCGCCTCGGCTCCCGTCCAGCCCGGAGGCAACTAGGCCATGAGCTCAACCACCCTCGAACCCAACCCGTCCCGCCGCGGTGCGCACGCCGGCGCCGTATCTTCCGGCAAGTTGCCCGGCGACGCCATCAGCACCGGCCCGGGCCCGTCCTTCCTGCGGGTGCTGAACTCAGAATTCATCAAGTTCCGCACGCTGCTGTCCACGCTGATCCTGCTCGCCTGCACCGTCCTGGTGGTGGTGGGCTTCGGCGCCCTGTCGGCGTGGGGTACCGGCCAGTTCGCCGAGGAAGCACTGCGCGACCCCCAGGCAGCTGCCTCGTTTGCCGCCCAGGGCGGGGACCTCGCCGTCGGGGTCCCGACCTCCGGCATTGCCTTCGCCCAACTCATCCTGGGCTCGCTCGGCGTGCTGCTGATGAGCTCCGAGTTCTCCACGGGGATGGCCCGCTCAACGTTCGCCGCCGTGCCGAAGCGGACACCCGCTTTCGTTGCCAAACTGCTGGTCGTGATGCTGACGGCGTTCATTGTCACCGCTGTCTCGGTGTACCTCGCCGGCCTGCTGTCGTTGCCGATCCTGGGCAACTATGACCTCAAGCTGGACCTCGCCAGCTCGCAGTCGGTCAAGATGCTGCTCGTCAACAGCGTCTACGTCGCGTCCGTCGCGGCTATTGGCATGGCACTGGGATCACTGCTCCGGAACTCTGCGGGCGGCATCATGAGCCTCGTCGGACTGTTCTTCGTCGCACCTATCGCCTTCCAGCTGATTCCCGGCGACTTCTTCGTCCAGACCCGTAAATTCCTGCCGGGGAATACGGTGGAGCCGATGACTGCGGTGCAGCACATGCCGGACACCCTGGAAGTGTGGCAGGCCGCGCTGGTCCTCGGTGCCTGGGTTGTTATTCCCGTAGTGCTCGCCGCCGTCGTGCTGAAGAAACGCGACGTCTAGGCTGCAGCTAGGCTCAGACCATGAACGAAACGGCACCAGTCAGGGACGCGCCGGCCGGACTGGCCGACGCGTCCTTTGCCGAAATCACGGCCAAGCGGCGAGGACTCCTGCGCCGCTACCTGTACCAGCATCCGCGCGTGATGGATGGCGTGGTGGCCCTGGCCTATGGGCTGCTGGTGGCGCCAACGGTTGGGGACGCAGTCATGTCAGGTGCCTGGCTCGCCGCAGTGCTGCTGTTCGCCGTGGCAGGAGCCCTCTTTTTCCGGCGTTCCTATCCCGTGGCACTCGTTGCCTTCATAGCGGTGGTCGAGGTGGCTGTCACGCTGCTCCACCCGTGGGGTTCCAACGTCTCCGCCGGGTTGTGGTTCTCGCTGTATGCGGTGGCGGTGGTGCACACCCGCCGGTTCGCCCTGGTCACCATGGCGGTGGCCACTGCGCCGCTGGCACTGCTGTATCTGTTGGCCGCCGTCGGACCCATGGAGACCTCCTTCGTCCACGACCCCGGCGCCAACCCTGGTGATTTCCACCTCCTGACCAGCATCGCCACCGGGGCGACCATCGCCCTGTCCAACGTCATCGCTACCGGAATCGGAATTTCCGTACGGCAGCGGCGGGAGCACGAGCAGGAAATCGCCGCCTGGGCGGCGCGGACCGCCAGCCTGGCATCCGTGAACGAACGGAACCGGATCGCCCGGGAAATGCACGACGTCGTGGCGCACTCGCTGACGGTGATGATCAGCCTGTCGGACGGAGCCGCCGTCGTGGTCCGGAAAAGCCCGGACCGCGCCGGTGAGGTACTCGGTGAACTGTCCCGGACGGGCCGGACCGCCTTGGCGGACATGCGGCGTGTGCTGGGCGTACTGCGGGACGATGCCGGGGTGCCAGCGCCGCGGCAGCCGCTGGCCACCGGTGACAGCCTCGCGACACTGCTCGAAGGTTTCCGGACCGCCGGCCTGCCGCTGCACTACTCGCACACCGGTCCTGCGCTGCCCGGCGATGCGGCGTTCCAGCTGACCGTCTACCGGATCGTCCAGGAGTCGCTCACGAATGTCCTGCGCTACGGGAGGGCGCTGGGGCGGGTGGATGTGGGGATCGTCCGGGCCGGTTCCACCGTCACCATTGAAGTGCTCGACGACGGCACCGGGGTTGGGGGCCAGGGAACCTCCGACGGCGGCGGCGCAGGTTCCGGCAGCACCGGGCCGGCACTCCCGGGTTCCGGCCAGGGCCTTGCGGGAATGGCGGAGCGGGCCCGTATCTACTCCGGCACGGTGGAAGCCGGGCGCAGCGGCCGGGGCTGGCGTGTGCGCGCCGTCCTCAACTGTCCCGACGAAGCGCCCACTGAGCCGATTAACCGTACACACCAACTGCAAGGCAAAACGTGACTGGGAACCAACCGATAACCGTCTTGCTGGCAGATGACCAGCCGCTGCTGAGGATGGGCTTTCGGCTCATCCTGGAGGGCGAGGATGACCTCCACATCGTGGGGGAGGCGTCCGACGGCGCTGACGCCGTCAGGCAGGTCCGCGAACTCACCCCTGATGTGGTGCTGATGGATGTCCGGATGCCCGTCTTGGACGGCATCGAGGCCACCCGCGCCATCACAGCATCCGGAGCCGGTGCACGGATCATCATCCTCACAACCTTTGACGTGGACGAGTATGCCTTTGCCGGCCTGCAGGCAGGCGCGTCCGCCTTCCTCTTGAAGGACGTGGCGCCGTCGGAACTGATCCACGCCGTGCGCGTGGTGGCCAGCGGGGATGCAGTGGTGGCCCCGCGCGTCACGCAGCGGCTCCTGGAGACGTACGTCCGTGGTACTGCCCGTCCTGCTCCTGCTGCCGCACACCGTGATCCGCTGCTGGAGGAGCTGACGCCCCGCGAAACGGAGATGCTCGAGGCCATGGCCGAGGGCCTGTCCAACGCCGAGATCGCGCACCGGTATTTCCTGTCCGAAGCAACCGTCAAGACCCACGTCCGCCGCATCCTGACGAAGCTGCACCTTCGTGACCGCGTTCAGGCCGTGGTCTACGCGTACGAGACCGGACTGGTGGTCCCGAGCAACCCTGACTACTGAGTCCCGGACAGCTTTCTTTCGGCACACAGCATCCTCACAGGAACGCTCTATGCATGACATAGGCGCGGACGGTTGTATGGACGCATGACCAATCACCAGCCCCACCCCAACCACGACCGTGGCCTTGAATTCGACCTGTCCACCCTGATGAGCCGCCGCTCGCTGGGCATGTTCTTCGGTGCTGGCGGCGCCGCGGTGGCGCTGGCTGCCTGCACACCAGGCGGGTCGACTTCCACTGCCGGCACGTCGGCGTCGACCGCCACGGAGACGGCCACGGCCACCGCGACCCCCACCGCAGTTGCAACCGCAACAGCCTCTCCGACGCCCACACTGACCCGGGCAATTGTCGAGTGCGGTGCGGAAATCCCGCAGGAAACGGCGGGGCCGTACCCCGGAGACGGTTCCAACGGTCCTAACGTCCTGGAGGCCTCAGGCGTGGTCCGGCAGGACATCACAACCAGCTTCGGAACGGCCACCACGAAGGTCGAGGGAGTGCCCCTGACCTTCACCCTCACGCTCCTGGACAACTCCAACGGCTGCGTCCCCCTCGCTGGTGCAGCCGTCTACGCCTGGCACTGCGACCGGGACGGGAGGTACTCCATGTACGATTCCGGACTCGAGAACGAGAACTTCCTTCGCGGGGTCCAGGAGGCCGATGCGAACGGCCAAGTCAGATTCACGTCGATCTTCCCGGGCGCCTATTTGGGCCGGTGGCCGCACATCCATTTTGAGGTGTTCGAGTCCATGAGCAATGCCACCTCGGCCGGGCAGGTGCTGGCCGTTTCCCAGATTGCCCTGACCGACGCGGCCTGTAGGGAGGTCTATGCGACGGCGGGCTATGAGTCCAGCGCACGGAACTTTCCCCGGACCACGTTGCAGTCGGACAACGTCTTCGGTGACGATGGCGGGATATACCAGCTTGCCGCCATGACCGGATCGGCCGCCGACGGGTACACGGCAGGGCTCAATGTGACCATCTGATGGTCCAGGCCGGAGGTGCCCGGACCGGGCTGGCGGCCGCGCAGGGGGCCGGCGTTAGACTCGAGACCATGCCTTCCCTTTCCAACGCCGCAGACCATATCCAGGACCTTGGCGCGTATGTCAGCGCGTCGCCCTCGAGCTTTCACGCTGTCCAGGAGGCCGCACGCCGGCTGGAAGAGGCCGGATTCACTGGCCTGGATGAACTGCAGCACTGGGAAGGCGGGGCCGGCTCGTTCTACATTGTCCGCGACGGTGCCCTTATCGCCTGGGTGGTGCCGGAAGGTGCAGGGCCGGCTACCGGCTTCAACATCCTGGGGGCGCACACCGACTCCCCATCCTTCAAGCTCAAGCCCAAGCCGACCACCGGAGCCCATGGATGGCTGCAGGCCGGCGTCGAGATCTACGGCGGGCCGCTGCTGAACTCCTGGCTTGACCGCGAACTGCAGTTGGCCGGCCGGCTTGTCATGCTCGACGGCGCCCAGCACCTCACGGCCACCGGCCCTTTGCTCCGGTTCCCGCAGTTGGCCATCCACCTGGACCGTGCGGTGAACGACGGCCTCACGCTGGACAAGCAGCGGCATATGAACCCTGTCTGGGGGCTTGGCAACCCCGCAGATTTCGATCTCCTGGCTGTTCTGGCGTCCCATGTTCCCGGCGGCGTTTCCGTGAGCGCGGCGGAGATCGGCGGGTACGACGTCGTCATAGCGGACACGCAGCCACC
>JBKKDH010000293.1:0-6935 GCA_046708445.1 Arthrobacter sp. | reverse complement strand
CCGTGGTCACGCGCGGGCGGCTTACCCGGGAACTACTGTATGTGAGCATGACCCGCGGCCGGCAGGGCAATTACGCCTACATCAGCGAGAATGATCCCCTCGATCACGATGCTCTGGACCCGTCCGTGCAACCGTCGTGGCGGGAGATCGTCGCCGAAGTCCTGGCCGCTGAAGGCGCTGAGCGGACCGCCCATGAGGTGCGGGCTGCAGAACTTTCCAAGGCCGACAGCCTGGAAAGGCTCAGCGCCGAGTACGACTACCTTGCGCAGATCGCAGCCGGTGAGGATCTATCTGCGTTCCTCCAGTCTTGTGATCCGGGGCGGATCGGCGAGCTCCAGCAATCACCGTCATGGGGTGCAACCGTCACGGCTTGGCGCCGCAGCAGTGCTGTCAGCCGTCCAAGCGCACAGCGTCATGTCGTCGAAGCGCTGGAGACCAGCGCGTCCGCCCGAGAGCTGGCGTCCGTTATCCACTCCCGACTCCGCACCTTCTTGTCGGGATTGCCGCCGGCCGGCCATCCCGTACCCGAGAACCTTCGCATGGACCGCCCCGATTTGGCTGCCATGATCACCCAGTTGACGAATCGGATGCAGCGCAGGTCAGACGCCGTCGGCACAGCAGCTCTGACGTCGGAGCCGGAGTGGAAACGTGAGCTCCTGACGTTCCTAGGGCCGGTAGGACCGGAAGACACGAACAGCCTCATTCGCGCGGTCGCGATCTTCAGAGATCAGTGGGGCATTGATCACTCCCCGCTGCCGCTCGGACCTGTGCCTGCAGAGTACGAGTGGGAACAAAGACTGCAGCGGACGCAAATCGAACGACGCATGTCCCGGTCGAGTCACCAATCGTCGGTCGCCCCGCAACAGATCGGAGCATGGACGGAAGAGCCCGATATCAGCGATTCGAGCCTAATTAATGTCGGCTGGCAGCTCTAAAATAGACAGCAGTAGGCAATCATGAGCACGAACCCAGTCATCAGGCCCAAATTGGCGACCCTCTCGCTGGTACTGACCAGCGTGGTTGCACTCATTGCGATTGCTTTTCTGCTTGTCGCTCTAGTCCCCGGAGGGTCCCTTGAAACTCTCTTGGTCGGCGGCCTTGCCGTGCTCCTGATGGCAGGCGCCATTGGTTCAATTTGGCTAACGCGCCTCCGCCGGCGTCGCAAGTGGATGATGGACGCCGAACAGAAGTGGCAGTACTTCGACAACGCACGAACCAGTCACCGGACGACAACCGAAATCACAGTGCTCAGCGTTGATGCCCTCGAGCCCACCGGATCCTGGATCACCATCAACTGGAACCGTTTCGACCACATTCAGCGGGCATGGATCGAAGCGTTGCCGGACCCGATCTGGCCCGGATCCGTTGTGTTGCTGACGCCGAATCCTGCCCAAGTGAGTCCCGGTCAGCCGTGGCCACAGACGTACTACATCCGGGCCTCCGATTTGCTGGCTTGGGCTCCGCCCAAGCACCCGAGCAGCAGACTGCGAACAACTCCAGAGCAGGCTCAGCGGTAACACTACCTGCTGGACCAGCTCACTTCCTGGCCCATCGCCCCCGGGCCGCAACTGTCAGAGCTGCCTTTAGACTCACTTTCTATTCGAACGTATATTCGAGCAAGGGAGTGTAGTGATGTTTAGGCCGGCTTCGATGCGGCGGATGCCGCAGATCGCGCACGTGGATGTGAACTGCTTCTACGCGACCGCAGAGCGGGCGTTCGACCCGTCACTAAAGGGCAAACCCGTCATCGTCCTTTCCAACAATGACGGCTTCGCCGTCACCCGCTCCCCCGAGGCCAAGGCCTCGGGGATCCTCATGGGCGAGCCCTGGTTCAAACTCGCCCCGGGCGAAGGAATGGGGCCTCGTCGCCCCCGGCTGAACGGCCAACCAGGACAATTCCCAGCCCCGCCCTTCGTTGGATACCACGAGGCCGCTGTAATGAACTTGACTGATCCCTTCCTTGACTGATGGCTCATTTATGCTGAGACCAACCGGGCGGGATCCGCCCTTACGTGCATGGGGGAAACAGCATGGGCAAGTCCCGGATCGTGTTCAAGGCCAAGTTCGGGTTCGTTGCGGCCCTGGTCTCGGTATCGCTTGTCGGTTGCTGGTTTACCCAACCACCGCAAGGAGCTCCGTTGGAGTCACCGAGGGCGGTGGTGGCTTTTCCCCAGGGACAGGCCTCACTTGAAGCAACGGCTCGGGAGGTGACTCCGACAGATGCGATGAAGGCCGCTGTCCCCGATGCAACGCTGGCTCATACTCCCATCGATGTCACGATGACGAAGGGAGAGTTTCCTCAAGAAGGTGCGTCATTAACTTACAAGCTGGATGCGCCGGTACCCGTTGACAAGGTTGGCTTGATTGCTTACTGGAACCCTGA
Source organism: Arthrobacter sp. (assembly GCA_046708445.1). Lineage (GTDB taxonomy): Bacteria > Actinomycetota > Actinomycetes > Actinomycetales > Micrococcaceae > Arthrobacter. The sequence goes on along the minus strand of JBKKDH010000293.1, from coordinate 4,552 downwards.
GGCCGAGGAATGGGAGCCCCGGGAAACCGAATTGTCCGCGGACCGAATGAGTGCCACCGCAAGAGTCGATCATTTCTCTGAGTACAACTTCTTCGAACTCGCTTTCAATGGGATCAACAAGGCCTTTGACAACGCAACCGACCCGCCCACGTGCCCGGGCGGACTGCCGTCATGGGCTGACCCGTCGTTTCACAAAGACGATATCAACGCCCCCTACCTCTGGTGTGTAGGGACGGACATTAAAAACCCGGACATCATGGAGGTCAGGGTCAAAGGCAACCGCTCCGTCGGAGCCTCCTTATCAACGGCACTCGCGCCCGCCTGGGTCTGGGGCGATCTGTTCGACAGCGTCCAGCCAGTCACGTGGGCCTCAGCCGCGGCAAGCGTGGGAATGGACCCTACGCTCTGGGGCGAAAAGTACCTCCTGCAGCCCCTGGGCGAATACCGCTTCGGATTCCACCGAAACGATCTGGTCAAGCATTGGAAGGAAAAGGGCACAGCGCCCCTCATCGCAGCTGACAGCAAAGCGTTCCATGCTGTCGCCGGTCTGATGTACCAGGCCATTGACGGAGTCGCCGAAGGCAAGCTTGCCGGCGCTTTCATCATCGCCTCCATGCTTGAGTGCGGCTCTGACCTGACGGGAGCGGCAGGAGAACAGTCCTTGGGCGATGCCTTCAAAGGCATCGCGGGCTGCCTGAACGACAGGCGTGATGAGGTGATCAGCACCTACGCCGAGCTCTACGTGAAGATGCGGCCGGGAGCGAGCAACAATGAACTGAAAGTAGCCGGGAAGCTCATCGGGGCCGTAGGGCGCTTCGTTGCCAATGGCTACACACTCATCAAGGCCACCATGTCCGTCGGCGCGTTCATCGGAGACTTGACCCTTGACCCCATCGTCCGCCAGTTCATCTTCAATCCTTCAGTTGATGAAATCAGGCGGGTCTTGGGCAACACCAAGACCTACGCATCGTCCCCTCTGGGTTCCAACCTTTCCTTCAAGTACCCCGCCACCTGGTCCGTCACTCCCCAGGCAAGCGGCTGGGAGGTCAGGAATGCCCGGAACGAAAAAATCGCTGCCGCAGATGTGTTGGCAGTTTGGGGATATGCAGGAGCAGTCAAACCGCGGCCGCTGTTCCGGGAAACCATCACCCCAGGGACAGGGACACTTTCCGCCGCCAGCGGCAAGACACCGACCGATTTTGCCCCTGGACCGACGCAGGTTCTGACAAACATCATGGACCTGACCGATTACCCCGAAGACCGGGCCAACACCTACGGCTGGGAGCGCAACGTGGCCGTCCATGTTTCCCTCGGCGGTGTACTCCGCGAGTCAGGACCACGGACCGAGGCGATACCACCGCTGCTCTATGGGATCGGGAGGGTTCGGGCCAACGACCCCGGCAACGGATGGCCCCAAGCAGTCGTCATCTTCGGCGCCCAGCGGTACTTCGACAATGTGACTCAGGCAGAGGCCTGGACAAAGTCGGAGGAATACCGCCAGATCGTGGAGATGATTGGATCATTCAAGGGCTGAGCGGGCGGCGCTCCGACCAAAGACTGACCCGTTGGGGCGCTTCCTTTCAGCTCCCGCATCTCGGCCCAATCCGTGGCACCGGGACAGCCCCGGAAGACCGACGTCCAGGACTGGTCTTTCGGATTTCTCCAGACCGGGTCCAGGGTATCGCCGGCCCAACAGTGCACAACCTATGGGCAGCGCGAGCCTCGGCCTAGGGGAAGACGGCCTTGACCGCGGCGTTGAGGATTTCCTTGACAGCATCCTCATTTGGCGGGCGCTGCGGCTCTTCACTTTTCACACCGTGGACGACGAAGGCTACGTTGCCCGACCGGGCCATCGCGGAGACGGTACGGGTCTCGACTGGAGTAGATGATGGTGTGGCCGTAGGCGAGGCAGTGCCGTAAGGCTTGGTCTCAATGGTCATCACCATAGACATGACCCCTCCCACGAAACATAGTCGTCGGTATCGCTCTCGATGTTCAGTTCGCGGAATTTGCCGCTACCCTCGGCCTGCACGCTGAGAAGCTGGCTGGAGCTGTCCATCGTCATATCGAATTCAGGGCATAGTGCGGCCACTCATGGAGGCGGGCGTAAACCGTGTTCGGTTGGATCAGGAACATCGCCGCTACTTCCTTGATTATGAACACCTCGAGGTTGTCGCCGCTCATGGAATTTATCGTATTCGTCCCGCTCCATTGCCCGTCCACGCTTTCCAGTCAGTTCCTCCCGGCACTATCCTTTGCCTATGAGTTCAAGTGAAGAATCACTCGACTCAGGGGCGCCGGGGGGCACGAAGTCGAGGGGGATGCGTAACCCAGCCTTGTGGGGTCTCGCTGGGGTCCTGGCTGGATCCCTGGTCAGCGGAGCCTTTTCTGTATGGACCGCCGAGAAGGCTTTCCAAGCCAGCGAAAATTCAGCGACCAGGGCCCAACAGTCAAGCGAACGAAGCATCGAGGAAGAAAACAAACGGAACCGGGACGAATTTCTAAGGGATCAACGCGTCACCGCTTATAAGCAATTCCTAACGGACTCCAGACTCGTCGAGGACGCACAATTGGACTACCTCACCGCTCTGTCGCAACCGGAGAACTACAACGTGAACACCTACCTATCCGCGTTGGAATCGACGAATAGGCAGTTCGTGAACTCGGCGTGGGGCATGGAGTTTTTTTCCCCAGATAAACTCAAAGAGGCAGCTCGGACGCTCACGCAAGAACTGTACGCGAGGCACTTGATGCTAAGAAACTACCGCCAATCGAACGCTGAGTGGCAGGCGCTCACCCAGCGCGTAGACGGCGGACGGGCAAAGATTATTGAACTGCGTCAGAAGTTCGCAGATTCCGCTAGCGAGGTCCTTTCGTCCTGAGCCGCCCCTCTGCTCGGGCTAGAGGGCGGTGGCTGCTAGCCGGAGATGATCAAAGCTGATGACAGGCCAAACGAACGGCCTCGCCCAATCCTTGGCATCAAGCAAGCCTACCGGCGGTTCCGAGGAAGCATGGACCGTCTCAACAATGCGTCTCACTCAGGCTATTCTCACCAAATGGGAAGCGGCCTTTTGATGAGCCATGAGGAGTCGGTTTGTTGAGTATCGGATTGACACCCTGCGCGTTCCGTTCCCTGACCCGCAGGCCAGAAGGACGTAATCGCCCTCTTGGCCGAACGGCTCTATAGAAGTGGACAAACCCCAAGCCCCTGGAGATCCAGCCACATTCCCCATCGCGTTCAGGCAGGCAGACTAGTCACCGTAGCCGGCACGACGACCAGTTGCGGTTCGTGGTTTTCGACTTCAGCAGATTCGCCGGGCCTACTGGCTGCTCAGCGTTGCTCATCTCCTGGTAAACGTTGAACCAACACAGCTGCACGCTTGCTCGCTTCTCAGGCCTGCTTGGGGACACGCCCGTAGTCAACGACTCCTTCACCAGCTCATCTCATTCCCAGTCGCCGGGCCAAAAGGGGGCACCACCACCGGGCTCTTCGTCGAAACGTTGTAGGATGGCGCCGAAGACAACCCGGTGACGGATGGGTGAGGGTCTGCGTGGACGTCAACATCTGGACGGGGCGATGGGTGGGTGGAGCGCTGGTAGACAGTAATCCCGAATCGAAGGTCCGGGCCGATGGTCTCGGCAATGATGCGTCGGGACTCGCGCCGCTCGCCGTCTTTGTCGTAGGCCCGGAATTCTAGCTCGCCGGCCACATGAACGGGATCCCCCTTCTTCAGTGAGTTGGCGACGTTCTCTGCGAGCGCGCGGAAGGCGGAAACGTTGTGGAAGACGGGTTCGCCATCACGCCATATGCCGTCTGTTCCCTGGATTCGCTGGTTCACAGCGACACGTAACTTAGCATGCGCCATACCGCTTTCGCTGATGGTGAGCTCCGGATCGGCGACGAGGTTGCCGGTGATGCTGATTGGAATCTTCGTGCCCATTTTTGTTCGTTCCTTTCCAGTTCAAGCGGGGCCTTCCCGCCCGACATCGATCGGGTTCGGCTTTACGGGCCAGCCATCTCTGGCCCGTCGACCGCCCTAGGCAACGGTCCGGGGCCGGAACCGGCATAGCCCGCCGTCGGCGTGATCTTAGGATCGCGCTCCGCGCTCGCTAACTTGCCCCCAAACCCCGGCGGCTGAGTAATTTCCAGAATCCCTTTGGTCGCAGCTGTCACCCGGCCGAGAACCGACTTGGCGACATCAACGCGGGACGTTGGGTGCAGGCTGTACATGTCCTGTTCGAAGGCGGCGCGCTGAGTCTGGATGACCGATTCGGCCCATGCCCAGAGGTACAGCCCCGACTGTTCCCCGCGGTCAATGCCGTGGGCCTTCAGAACCGTGTAGGCGACGGATTCGGCCTCGACTTCTGCAAGACCACGATGCTCCGAGCTGCTGCCGTAGAGCCTTCCCGTCTTGTCATCAGGACCGTGAAGCATGACATGCCCCAACTCGTGTGCAAGGACCGCAACCCGCTCTTCGATGTTCATCCACGTGCCCACTTCTATGCGTCGCTGTGCGAAATCCGTAAAGCCGCTTGCGAGCCCGTGCTGAGC
>JBKKDH010000292.1:0-17384 GCA_046708445.1 Arthrobacter sp. | reverse complement strand
CCCAGGAGCTGCTCAACAACAACCGGCTGGCCAAGGGCGCCAAACGTGGCAAGTCCGCGGCAAAGGGCGCAGCACAGCTCCGCAAGGACGGCCTCGCCGCGGCTCCGGCGGAAGACCTCGTTGGCCTGATCGAGCAGCTGACCGAACAGATGCACGGCGCCGCAGCCGAACTCCAGTTCGAGGTGGCCGCCAGGATCCGTGACGAAGTCAGCGAACTCAAGAAGGAGCTCCGCCAGATGCAGGCTGCCGGCCACGCCTGACAAGACAACCCTGTGCCACGGCCGGCCGGGTCATGTTCGAACCTGAGGTTCCCCCTGCTGTACAGTTAACGTCACGTAGGGGAGTATCCCGAGCGCTACGATCGTCAACACGCCAGGCATAGTTGCCTGGCCGGGCGTAGCGGGCCGCCACATCAGCACCAAGTGCACAGGCTGGCCGGAGAGACTTACACCGCTGCTCTGTACCCTGCGAAAGGCTACCCTGTGCTCGAATTGCCCGTTTGGTTCGAGGTCGGCTCTCTTGTCGCCCTCGGCCTGATCCTCCTCATCGACCTTTTGCTGGTTATCAGGCGCCCCCATGAGCCTTCCATGAAGGAAGCCGGCCTGTGGGTGGCGTTCTACGTCACCCTCGCCCTGGTGTTCGCCGGTGCCATGTTCGCCTTTACCGGCGCCGAGTTCGGCGGCCAGTTCGTGGCCGGCTGGGTCACCGAATACAGCCTGAGCATCGACAACCTGTTTGTCTTCATCATCATCATGGCCCGCTTCTCCGTACCCCGGAAATACCAGCAGGAAGTACTGATGGTGGGCATAATCATCGCGCTGATCCTGCGCGGCATCTTCATCCTGCTCGGCGCCATCGTCATCGAGCAGTTCAGCTGGGTGTTCTACATCTTCGGCGCGTTCCTGCTCTGGACCGCATGGAAGCAGGCCCAGGATGAAGGTGAGGACGAAGAGGACAAGGAAAACCCGCTCATCGCCCGGATCCGCAAGGTCATCCCCATGTCGGAAAAGTTCGACGGCGGCAAGCTGCGCACCACGGTTGACGGCAAGAAGGTCTTCACCCCGATGCTCATCGTGTTCATCACCATCGGCCTGACCGACCTCCTCTTCGCTGTTGACTCCATCCCCGCGATCTTTGGCCTCACGCAGAGCCCGTTCATCGTGTTCACGGCCAACCTGTTCGCCCTGATGGGCCTGCGCCAGCTGTACTTCCTGCTGGGCGGCCTCATGAACCGCCTGATCTACCTGAAGCACGCACTGTCCTTCATCCTGGCGTTCATCGGCGTCAAGCTGGTACTGCACGCCATGCACGTGAACGAACTGCCGTTCATCAACGGTGGACACCACATCGAATGGGCGCCTGAGATCCCCACGTTCGTCTCCCTGGCCGTCATCGTCGGCACCATCATTGTTGCCGTGATTGCCAGCCTCATCAGCTCCAAGGCAAAGACGGCCCACCTGGACCCGCGCCTCGAGGAAGACGCCAAGAAGAGCCTCAGCAACGCCGACCTCACGGACGCCGAATAACGGTCCGCTTCTCCACCGCAATTCCCTAATAATCCCGGCCGCAGTGCGGCCGGGATTATTGGCTTAAAACTGCCCCTGTAGGACGTGGCCGCCGAGGACTATGCTCGGACCATGGCCGGCACTGTGATGACCGAAAACGGAGTGCGCCAGGTGCAGCGGCGCACCGTGGCGCTGCTGAGCACGGCCCAGGTTTTCGCCGGCATCGGCACGGGGGCCACCGTTTCCATCGGCTCCATCCTTGCGGTGGAACTCTCAGGTTCCACGGCCTGGGCCGGCTCCGTGGCCACCGTCATGACGCTGGGTGCAGCGCTGGCCGCGCTGCCGCTTGCCTCACTCGCTGACCGCCGGGGACGCCGGATCGGCCAGGTCACGGGGCTGTCCGCGGCACTGCTCGGCACGGTCCTGATGATCCTTGCCGTGGTGTCCGGGCAATTCATCCTTCTCGTGCTGGGAGCCGCGGGCATCGGCGTAGGCACCGCGGCCAGCCTCCAGGCGCGTTTCGCCGCCGTCGACCTCGCTGATGCCGAGCACCGCGGCAGGGCACTGTCCGCCGTGGTGTGGGCAGTCACCGTCGGAGCTGTCGCCGGGCCGAACCTGATCCAGCCGGGCGCGGCCGTGGGCCAGGCCCTCGGCCTGCCTCCCATTGCGGGTCCTTTCGTCATTTCGGCGGCTGGCCTCCTGGTAGCTACGGTGATGCTTTTTGCCGGCCTCCGGCCTGATCCCCTCCTCCTGGCCCGGGAGCTCGTCGCTCCGCGGGGGGCCAGCCAGCCGGCCGCGGCTCTCCAGGCTCCGCCTTCACTGCCCCGAAGCGGCGGTTCACTCGTCCGCGGGATGCGCGCGATCCGCCAGTCGAGGGCAGCGTGGCTGGCGCTGGCCGCCGTCGTCGGAGCCCATGCGGTCATGGTGGGCGTGATGTCCATGACGCCGCTGCACCTGCAGCAACTCGTCGCAGGACCGGGCCATGCCGGGCACGCCACCACGGGAGATGTGCTGGTCATCATTGGGTTCACGATCTCCCTGCATATCGCGGGGATGTTTGCGCTGTCGCCTGTTATGGGCTGGCTGACAGACAAGGCCGGCAGGACAGAGACGATCATGATCGGCTTCGCCACGCTGATTGCGGCCGTTGCGGTGGCCGGGTTCGGCCAATCGTCCACGGTGGCAGTGGCTGTGGGCCTGGTGCTGCTGGGCGTGGGCTGGTCAGCGTCCACCATTTCCGGCTCCACGCTCCTGGCAGAGAGCGTCGGCCAGGAGTCCCGCGTTATGGTCCAGGGCGTGTCCGACATGCTGATGGGCGCCGCCGGCGCAGTCGGCGGGGCCACCTCCGGCCTGGTCCTCGGCGGGGCGGGCTACCTGGGGCTGAACCTGGTGGGCGCCGTCGTAGGGGCAGCGGTCCTGGCAGCCGCCTCCGTGACACTGCTGGCGCAGCGGCGCAAGTCAGTGGCGGGCTGAGCGCACCATACCAAGCAGGCGGCCGAAGATGGCCTCGCCGTCATCGGCTATGCCGTCATGGTGGAAGTCGGCCGTCTCCCACACCTGGAGCCCGCGGACGGCCGACGCAGTTTCGAGGGAAAGGCTGCGGTCCACATAGATGTCGTCGCGGTAGACCGCGGCGGCGACCGGGACGCTGTTGGCGGCCAGCTGGGGGCAGTCGTACAGCGGCTTCCAGTCCGTCTTGGCGGCCAGCAGTTCAGCAACCTCCCGCAGCGGCTGCAACGCGGCATCCTGCTCGAAATACCACGGATACACCATTTCCCCCGTCAGCAGCAGCGGCTGCGCATCAGGACGGAACTCCGGGTACTCCTGGAGCACACGCCAGGCTGCCCAGTCGCTGGCCTGCCCCTGGCTGTAGATGGACTCGTGCATCAGCGCGTACAGGGGGTTGGCCAGCCGGGACACGATACCCTGCACCTGCTCGAGGAAGGTGTCGGAGAGCTTGCTGCCGTGCGGTGACCCGGCGAACGCATCCTCCAGCAGGTAGTGCAGGCCGTCCACCCTGGTGTTGCCTCCCAGGAAGGCGCCCACCATCTGGAACCGTTCCACGGTGAGGCGGCCGCCGTCGGGCAGGAATTCCTTGTTCTTGCGGAGATGGCCGGCGATCCGCTCCACCGTCCGCCGGTCCTCCGGGTACCAGCTGAAGTATTCGGTGTTCCGCTCGGCGACGCGACGGAAGGTGGCTCGGTAGACGTCGTCCGCCGGGCCTGACAGCGGGGCCAGCCCGCCCGTGATGAGCGCTTCCTTCAGCCCCTCCGGCGCGAAGGACAGATACGTGAGGGCGCAGAATCCGCCGTAGCTTTGGCCGTAGATGCTCCAGGGGCCGGAGCCGAGGGCTCCGCGGATGAGTTCCGCGTCGGCCACGATCGAATCCGCCCTGAAGTGCTCCAGGTAGCCGGCCTGCTCCTCAGCCGTTCCCCGCAGCGGCAGCGTGTTCCTGTCGATGGTGGAGGAGAGCCCGGTTCCGCGCTGGTCCAGCATCAGGATCCGGAAATCCCGGGCCGCCGCTTTGCTCCAGCCTCCCAGCGACGCGAGCCGGTTGCCGCGTCCGCCGGGCCCACCCTGGAGGAACAGCAGCCAGGGCAGTTCTTCCGCCTCAGCCTCCGTGTGGGCTGTCGAGACGTATTCACGGGCGAAGACCGTGATGGTCTCCGGAGCCAGCCCACCCGTGGCAGGCGCCGTAGCCCCGTTGCCCGTCCCGAAATGGTCCAGCGGGACGGTGAAGTAGTGCTCGGCGGTCCGCATACCGCGGAATTCATGGCGTGCCCGGACCGTGTGCCGGACAGGCGTTTTTGTCCTCGCGGCGGTGGCGGCCCGCTCAGCCATGGATGGCCGCTGCTGTGCTGCTGCCGAAGTGCTCCAGGGCGTCACCGGTCAGCCGGAAGGTGGACCAGCCGTCCATGGGGCGGGCGCCGAGGCCCCGGTAGAAGTTGATGGACGGCTCATTCCAGTCCAGGACGCTCCACTCAACCCTGGCGTAGCCGTTTTCGACGGCGGTGGCTGCTAGGTGCTTCAGGAGCGCCTTGCCGTGCCCCTCACCGCGGGCGTGCGGGCTGACATAGAGGTCTTCGAGGTAGATGCCGTGGACACCTTCCCAGGTGGAGTAGTTCAGGAACCACAGCGCGAACCCCTGGACCTCGCCCGCGGCGTTTTCGGCCATCGTGGCAAACACGCGCGGATTGTCCCCAAAGAGGACCTCGGCCAGCAATTCCGGGGTGTTGCGGACGGCGTCCGGTTCCTTCTCATAGATGGCCAGTTCGTGGATCATCTGCAGGATTGCGGGGACGTCGTGCCGGGTCGCGGGGCGGATTACACTCATGGTCCGAGTTTACTAGGGCGCCTAGAGCCGGTTGACGTCGGTCACACGGACCATTGCCGTGCCGCTTTCGTCGGAGGCGGCCAGGTCAACCTCCGCAGAAATTCCCCAGTCGTGGTTGCGTGCCGGGTCATCAAAGATCTGCCGGACCTTCCACAAACCTGGTTCTTCAGCGATGATCAGCAGCCCGGGGCCGCGGGCGTCCGGCCCGGTACCGATGTCGTTGTGCTCGTCGAAGTAGTCGTCCAGGACGTCCTCCCAGCGCTCCGCATCCCAGCCGGTGCCGCCGTCGAGCTCGCCCAGGGCCGCGGCGTCCTCATCGGCGAACAGTTCCACCCGGCGGAACATTTCATTGCGCACCATCACACGGAAGGCGCGGATGTTGGACGTCAGCGACGGCGGCGGGGGAGGCGGTGCGTCGTGCGGCGCGGGCGCTGCCCCCGACGTCAGTTCCTCCCATTCGTCCAGCAGGCTCGAATCAACCTGCCGCACCAGTTCGCCGAGCCAGGCGATGAGGTCTTCGAGGTCCTCACGGAGGAGGTCCTGGGGCACCGTCTGGCGCAGCGCCTTGAAGCAGTCGGCGAGGTAGCGGAGCACAATGCCTTCGGAACGGGCCAGTCCGTAGAACTGGACGAATTCGCCGAAATTCATGGCGCGTTCGTACAAGTCCCGGACCACGGACTTCGGCGCCAGCTCAAAGTCGCCCACCCACGGCGCGGCCTTGCGGTAGACCTCGAAGGCTTCACCCAGGAGCTCCGCGAGCGGCTGCGGATATGTGACCTCCTCCAGCATGGCCATGCGCTGGTCGTACTCGATGCCGTCGGCCTTCATGGCGGCGATGGCTTCACCGCGTGCCTTCTTCTGCTGGGCGGACAGGATCTGCCGGGGCTTCTCCAGCGTCGCCTCAATCACGGACACCACGTCCAGGGCGTACGACGGCGACTCCGGATCGAGCAGTTCCAGCGCCGCAAGGGCGAACGGGGAGAGCGGCTGGTTCAGCGCAAAGTTGGCCTGCAGGTGGACGGTGAGCCTGACGGTCCTGCCGTCGGCACCCTGTTCCTGGGCGGGGATGCGCTCCACCACTTCAGCGGCGAGCAGTTCCCGGTAGATGCCCAGGGCCCTTTTCATCAGCTGCAGCTGCGAGGACCGGGACTCGTGGTTCTCGGTCAGGAGACGGCGGGCGGCCTGGAACGGATCGCCCGGCCGCTCCATCAGGTTCATCAGCATCGCGTGGGTGACGCTGAAGCTTGAGTTCAGGGGGTCCGGAACGGATTCGACCAGGCGCTTGAAGGTCGGCTCACCCCACGACACAAAACCTTCCGGCGGCTTCTTCTTGACCACCTGGCGGAGTTTCTTCTGGTCCTCGCCGAACTTGGCCGTGGCCTTCGCCATCGCCTTCACGTTCTCCGTCACGTGCTCCGGCGCCTGGACCACCACCGTCCCCGCGGTGTCATAGCCTGCGCGCCCTGCCCGGCCGGCAATCTGGTGGAACTCCCGTGAGTTGAGCAGCCGGGTGCGTACGCCGTCGTACTTGCTCAAAGCCGTGAGCAGGACGGTACGGATGGGCACGTTGATGCCCACGCCCAGCGTGTCGGTTCCGCAGATCACCTTGAGCAACCCTGCCTGGGCAAGCTGCTCAACGAGCCGCCGGTACTTCGGCAGCATTCCCGCGTGGTGGACGCCGATGCCGTGCCGGACCAGCCTGTTAAGGGTCTTGCCAAAACCCGCGGCAAAACGGAAGTTGGCGATCAGCTCCGCGATCTTGTCTTTCTCCTCGCGGGTGCACACATTGATGCTCATCAGGGTCTGGGCCCGGTCGATCGCCTCGATCTGGCTGAAGTGCACCACATACACGGGGACCTGCCTGGTGGAGAGCAGTTCCTCCAGGGTCTCGTGGACCGGCGTCTGGTGGTAGTAGTAGTGCAGCGGGATGGGGCGCTCGGCGGAACTGACGGTGGTGGTGGGCCGGCCGGTGAGTTCGGTGATGCCGTCCTCGAACCGGCTGACATCGCCCAGCGTCGCGGACATCAGGAGGAACTGGGCCTGCGGCAGCTCCAGCAGCGGCACCTGCCAGGCCCAGCCGCGCTGGGGATCCGAGTAGAAGTGGAACTCGTCCATGATCACGGCGCCAAGGTCCGCGGCCGCCCCTTCGCGGAGGGCGATGTTCGCCAGGATCTCAGCCGTGCAGCAAATGATGGGTGCGTCCTGGTTGACCCCCGAATCACCGGTGATCATCCCCACATTCTCGGCGCCGAAAATGTCGCACAGGGCGAAGAACTTCTCTGAGACGAGTGCCTTGATGGGGGCTGTGTAATAACTGCGCTGTCGCCGCGCCATGGCCTGGAAATGCGCTGCGATGGCGACGAGGGATTTTCCGGAACCTGTGGGCGTGGCGAGGATAACGTTGGCGCCCGTGGCGAGTTCCATGATGGCCTCGTCCTGGGCAGCGTACAACGCCAGCCCACGGCTTTCGGTCCATTCCAGGAACTGTGTGTACAGGGCGTCCGGGTCGACACCTGCCCCCGCTGGGTTTGAGTCGGGCAGGACGGGCAGCTGGTCAACGAGTTTCATTGTTTTCCAGCTTAGTGCCCGTGAGCTCCCGCAGATCCTGGCAAGGGCGGGCTAGGCTCGCGGTACCGGAGCCAACAACAGACCGTGGAGACAGATGTGAAGTGGGACCCAATAAAGTACGTCCAGTTCGGCGACTACCGCGACCGGCCGTTTTTTGACCTCACCGGCCGGATCCAGGCCGACGCCCCGGGCAGCGTGGTGGACCTCGGATGCGGCCCTGGAAACCTCACAGCCACGCTCGCCCGGCGGTGGCCTGAAGCGAACGTGGTCGGCCTCGACTCATCCAGCCAGATGCTGGCCAAGGCCGCAGTCCAGGCAGAAGGGCACCGCGGCCTGAGCTTCGAGCAGGCCGACATCGCCGACTGGACCCCCGCCGAGGACACGGATGTGGTGGTCACCAATGCCGCGCTGCAATGGGTGCCGGGCCACCAGGAGATGCTGGCACGCTGGCTGCGTACGCTGAAGCCGGGTGCCTGGTTTGCCATGCAGGTGCCAGGGAACTTCAACGCCCCGTCCCACACCCTGATGCGGGAGCTGGCCGGATCGGCACGCTGGTCGGCAAAGCTGGCGGGCGTCCTGCGCGGCGGCGAATCGGTGGGGGAGCCCGCCGAATACCTGGGCATTATGCAGGACGCCGGCTGCACCGCCGATGCCTGGGAGACCACTTACCAGCAGGTCCTCCCCGGAACGGATCCAGTGCTGGAATGGGTCCGTGGTACGGCGCTGCGGCCGGTCCTGGCCGTCCTGACCGCCGAGGACGGGGCCGCGTTCGAAACCGAATATGCTGCAGCGCTGCGGGCGGCCTACCCCGGCACGGAACATGGAACGGTGTTCCCGTTCAGAAGAATCTTCGCGGTAGCCCGGAAGAACGCCTAGGCCTGGAATTCCATTCGCTGTAGTTTGCTTACGGCGCGCGTCACGCCATGTGACAACAGATCGAATGTGATGTGGCTTACAATGACGGAGCGGCTGTTTGGGGGGAGGGTCATCCTGTTCCTGATTGGCCTCCAGACAACTTGTGGAGGTGCAGTGCTTTTCGGCTTGATGACCCGGCTGCTCGCCGCCCACAAGGTTCCTGTTGCGGCCATCGTCTTCCTGCAGCTGGTCCAAACCCTCGGCAACCTGCTGCTGCCGACCGTCAATGCGGCCATCATCGACGACGGCATCGTCCCTGGCGACACGAATGTCATCCTCAGGCTCGGCACAGTCATGGCAGCTATTGCGGCGGTCCAGGCCGCGGCCGCCCTGGCGGCCGGGTACCTCGGGGCTGTCGTGGCAATGCGGCTGGGCGGGCAGCTGCGCCGGGAGGTTTTCGGGAAGATCCAAACACTGTCATCCCAGGAAGTCGCGTCCTTCGGCGCGCATAGCCTGATGACCCGCACCACCAACGACACCCTGCAGATCCAGTCCTTCGCCGTGCTCGTCTTCACCATGCTGGTTGCGGCACCGGTCATGGGCGCGGGCGGGATCATCCTGGCACTGCAACAGGATGTGGCTCTTTCCTCGATCGTCATTGTCGTGGTGCCGGTACTGATGGCCATCATGTACCTCATCGTCCGCCGCCTGGTGCCGCTGTACCGCGACGGACAGGAGCTCCTGGACCGCACGGGCGAAGTGCTGCGGGAACAGATCATTGGCGCGAACATCATCAGGGCCTTCGTCCGGCAGGACCACGAAATCCACCGCTTTGCGCAGGCGAACGACAGGCTGACACGGAACAACCTCCAGTCAGCCCTGCTCGTTGCGGGAATGCTGCCGCTGATCATGATCGTCGTGAATCTTTCCTCGGTCGCCGTAATCTGGTTTGGCGGCCAGCGCGTCCAGGCCGGTGAAATGAAGCTGGGCGCCCTGACAGCATTCATCGCGTACATCCTGCAGATTCTGCTGGCCATCATGATGGCCATGTATGTGCTGATGACGGGGCCGCGGGCTGCCGCGTGTGCCGAGCGGCTGCGGGCGGTCCTTGACACCTCACCTTCCGTCGCTGACCGTCGCCCGGCGCACCCTCCTGCAGGCACCGAACGGCCCGCTTTCGACGGCGGTGATCTCGCCTTCCGCGACGTCTCGTTTTCCTACCCGGGCGCCGAGGCCCCGGTACTGGAAGCGGTCTCCTTCACGGCCCGGCCGGGCACCATCACCGCGATCGTGGGTTCGACCGGCAGCGGGAAATCCACACTCATCAACCTGCTGCCGCGCTTCCTGGACACCACGTCCGGGCATATCACCCTCGCGGGACGGGATATCCGGTCCATGCCCCTGGATGTCCTCCGCTCGAACATGTCCATAGCGCCGCAGCGGTCCCACCTTTTTACAGGGACCATTGCCGACAACCTGAGGATCGCGGCGCCGGACGCCGCTGACACTGAGTTGTGGGACGCGCTGGAGACGGCGGAGGCGGCGGGATTCGTGCGGGAACTTCCACTGCAGCTTCAGGCTCCGGTGGGACAGGGCGGAACGACGTTCTCCGGCGGCCAGCGCCAGCGTTTGTGTATTGCCCGGGCGGTGCTTCGCCGCGCGTCGCTTTACCTCTTTGATGACAGCTTCTCGGCGCTGGATTTTGATACCGAAGCCCGGCTGCGCCACCGCCTCGAAACCGCGCTCAGCCATGCCGTGGTGATCATCGTGGCCGAACGGATTTCCACTGTCGCCGGTGCGGGCAAAATCCTGGTGCTCGACGACGGCCGCCTGGCGGCCGAGGGCACCCATGATGAGCTGCTGGAAGCTTCCTCAACGTACCGTGAGATCGCAGGGTCCCAGCTGGCGTTGGGGGACATGCCATGACCGCGCCGCTGCCGGCTGGGGAAGCCGGGCTGCGTTTCTGGCCGACCGCCCGCAGGCTCCTCGGGCTGCTGCGCCCGTTCCGCTGGGCCATGGCCGGTGCCATTGCCGCCACCTGCATTTTTGCCGGGCTGAATGTCGCCGCCCCCAAGTACCTGGGCGATGCCACGGACATCGTGGTGGACGGGGTTATGGCCGGCATCCTCGACTGGCGCGGGTTGGGCCGCCTGCTCGGGGCAATATCCCTGATGTACATCGGCGCGTCGCTCTTCAACTGGATCCAGGGTTCACTCACCGCCAGTTCCGTCCAGGGCGTGATGTACCGCCTCCGCGCCTCGGTGGAGGACAAGCTGCACCGGTTGCCGTCAACCTACTTCCAGGAACAGTCCAGGGGCGATGTCCTCAGCCGCGCCACGAACGACATCGACAACATCGCGCAGGCCCTCAGCCAAGCACTGACGCAATTGATCATGTCGGTCCTGATGTTGTGCGGCGCACTGGCAATGATGCTGTGGATCTCGCCGCTCCTCGCCTGCATAGCCCTGCTGTCCGTTCCGCTCTCCACGCTGATCACTGTGCTGGTGGCGCGCCGGTCCCAGTCGCATTTTGCCCGGCAGTGGACCGAGACCGGCGAACTGAACGCCCACGTCGAGGAATTCATCACGGGGCATGAGGTCATCATGGCCTTTGGCTACCAGGAACAGGCGGCGGCTGTATTCGCTGCCAGCAACGACCGCCTGGCCAGGGCTGCGACCAAAGCCCAATACTCATCGGGCCTGGTCCAGCCGCTGATGATCCTGGTGGCCAACCTCAACTACATCGCAGTGGCCGTGGTGGGAGCCCTGCAGGTCACTGCCGGAGCCATGACCATCGGCGGCATCCAGGCCTTCATCCAGTTCAGCCGGCTTTTCACCCAGCCCGTGGGCCAGATCGGCGGCCTGCTAAGCGTCATCCAGTCCTGCATGGCATCCGCGGGGCGGGTGTTCGCCCTCCTGGACGCCGCGGAACTGCCTGCGGAACCCCGGGGAGGGCAGTCTGCGACCGAGCCGGCCGGCCGCATCGTCTTCGACAACGTGACGTTCGGCTACCGGGAGCGGGTCCACGCCGTGCGCGGTCTGTCATTCGCGGTCGAACCAGGCCAAACGGTTGCGATCGTAGGCCACACCGGCGCCGGGAAGACCACGGTGGTCAACCTCCTGATGCGGTTCTACGAACTGGGCTCCGGGCGCATCACCATGGGCGGAACCGATATCGCGGCCATGCCCCGGGACATCCTGCGGTCAGGCTTTGGCGTGGTCCTCCAGGACGCCTGGCTTTTCGCTGGAACCATCCGCGAAAACATTGCCTACGGGCGGCCCGGAGCAACGGAGCACGAGATCGTTGCCGCCGCGGAGGCCAGCCACGTCGACCACTTTGTCCGCTCGCTGCCCGCGGGCTACGACACCATGCTTCACAACGGCGGGGACCCGCTGAGCCAGGGCCAGCGCCAGCTGATCACGATTGCCCGCGCCCAATTGGCGGACAGGAGCGTTCTGATCCTCGACGAAGCCACCAGTTCCGTGGACTCGCGGACCGAAGTGCTGATCCGGCAGGCCATGCAGAGGCTCCGGCGCGGGAAAACCAGCTTCGTGATCGCCCACCGTTTGTCCACGGTCCGGGACGCTGATCTAATTCTCGTCATGGACCACGGACGCATCGCGGAGCAAGGCACGCATCACAGCCTGCTGGCCGCCAACAGCTACTACGCCCGGCTTTACGCCGCCCAGTTCGCCGGCCACCCCGATGCGCGGCAGACCCGTGATCCCAAGGAACAAGCCACAGGCCTCCCTCTCCAGGAAAACCGGGCGCTCGAGGCTGACGCCATGGGCGCCGGTGCGTTGGAGGCGGGCATTTGAACGCGGCGTCGCCCTTTCCCGGGGCGTGGAAGCCGAACCAGGGCAGCACGGTGGCGCTCTTCGAACAGCTGCGACTGCAAGTGATCCAGCTGGCCGACAGTGGCGCGTTGCCGCCAGGCACCAGGCTTCCGGCCGTCCGGAGCCTTGCCGGGCAGCTCGACGTCGCCCCGCACACCGTTGCCCGCGCCTACAAGGAACTTGAGGCGGCCGGGGTGGTGGCAACCAGGGGAAGGAACGGCACGGTGGTCTGCGCGCGGGACGAACGCTGGGGAACCCTCTCCGCCGCCGCGGCCACCTACGCGTCAGCCGCCAGGGCGCAGGGGGCCACGTTTGCCGAGGCCGTACAGCTCCTCGCGGCCGCCTACGATGCCGACTAGCAGCTGCACATGGATATTCGAAGAAGTTTTCGATTAGCATTAGTGGGTGCCTAAAGCCGTAGCTGAAGAAACAGCAGTCGAGTCCGTTCCCGCCACCATTGAAAAGTCCGTCATCAAGCCTGTGCGTCCGGACCTCTCCCGCCTGGTGGTGAAGGGCGCGCGCGAACACAACCTGCGCAACGTGGACCTGGACCTGCCCCGCGATGCCATGATCGTCTTCACCGGCCTGTCAGGCTCCGGGAAATCCTCCCTCGCCTTTGACACCATCTTCGCCGAGGGCCAGCGGCGCTACGTCGAATCGCTGTCGGCCTACGCCCGGCAGTTCCTGGGGCAGGTGGACAAGCCCGACGTCGACTTCATCGAAGGACTCTCGCCGGCGGTCTCCATCGACCAGAAATCCACCAGTAAGAACCCTCGGTCCACCGTGGGCACCATCACCGAGATCTACGACTACATGCGCCTGCTGTGGGCCAGGGTGGGCCGGCCGCACTGCCCGGTATGTGGCGAGCCGGTAGCCAAGCAGACGCCGCAGCAGATCGTGGACCAGCTGCTGGAACTCGACGAGGGCACGCGGTTCCAAGTGCTCGCCCCGGTAGTCCGTGGGCGCAAGGGCGAATTCGTGGACCTGTTCAAGGAACTCACGGCGAAAGGTTACTCGCGGGCGCGGGTGGACGGTGAACTGGTCCAGCTCAGCGACCCGCCCAAACTGGGCAAGCAGTTCAAGCACACCATCGAGGTAGTAGTGGACCGGCTGGTGGTCAAGGAAGGCATCAGCCAGCGCCTGACAGACTCCATCGAAACAGCCCTCGGACTCGCCGAAGGACGCGTGCTCGCAGAGTTCGTGGACCTCGACGCCGATGACCCCGGCAGGCTGCGCGCGTTCTCCGAAAACCTCGCCTGCCCCAACGAGCACCCGCTCGCCATTGACGAGATCGAACCGCGTTCCTTCTCCTTCAACAATCCCTTTGGCGCCTGCGCCGCCTGCAGCGGCATCGGCACCCGGCTCGAAGTGGACGAGGAACTGATCATCCCCAACCCGGAGCTTTCCCTCTCCGAGGGTGCCATTGCCCCGTGGTCGCTGGGCACAGCCACCACTGAGTACTGGAACCGGCTGCTGGAAGGCCTCGCAAAGGAACTGGGTTTCTCCATGAAGACGCCGTGGGAGAAGCTGGGCAACGACGTCCGCCAGACGGTCCTGCACGGCAAGGACCACAAAGTCGTGGTCCAGTACAAGAACCGCTTTGGCCGGGAGCGCAAGTACAGCACCGGCTTCGAAGGCGCCATCCAGTACGTCCACCGCAAGCACGGCGAAACGGACTCCGACTGGGCCCGCGACCGCTACGAAGAGTACATGCGGCAGATCCCCTGCCCCGCCTGCAACGGGGCGCGGCTGAACCCGGCCTCCCTCTCGGTCCTCATCAACGGCAAGTCCATCGCCGACGTCGCCGCCCTGCCCATGCGCGACTGCGCGGACTTCCTGAACAACCTGGTGCTGACCGGGCGCGAAGCACAGATCGCGCACCAGGTGCTCAAAGAAATCCAGGCGCGGCTGACCTTCCTGCTTGACGTGGGGCTCGAGTACTTGAACCTGGAGCGCCCGTCCGCCACCTTGTCCGGCGGCGAGGCGCAACGTATCCGGCTGGCCACGCAGATCGGGTCGGGACTCGTGGGTGTGCTCTACGTGCTGGACGAGCCATCCATCGGGCTGCACCAGCGCGACAACCGCCGACTGATCGACACCCTCACCCGGCTGCGGGACATGGGCAACACCCTCATAGTGGTTGAGCATGATGAGGACACCATCCACGTGGCGGACTGGATCGTGGACATCGGGCCCGGCGCCGGCGAGCACGGCGGCCAGGTGGTCCACTCCGGGTCGTACCAGGACCTGCTCAAGAACACAGAATCCCTGACCGGCGACTACCTGTCCGGCCGCAAGCAGATCGAGGTGCCCAAAAAGCGCCGCAAGTACGACAAAAAACGTGAACTCAAGGTTGTCGGCGCCCGCGAAAACAACCTGGTCAACGTGGATGCCGCCTTCCCGCTGGGCCTGTTCACGGCCGTGACCGGCGTCAGCGGATCGGGCAAGTCCACTCTGGTCAACGAAATCCTCTACAAGGTGTTGGCCAACAAGCTCAACGGAGCCAAGCAGGTCGCCGGCCGGCACAAGCTCGTCCAGGGGCTTGAGCACCTGGACAAGGTGGTCCACGTGGACCAGAGCCCCATCGGCCGCACCCCGCGGTCAAACCCGGCCACATACACCGGCGTGTTCGACAACATCCGCAAGCTGTTCGCGGAGACCACTGAGGCGAAGGTCCGGGGCTACCTTCCGGGCCGGTTCTCCTTCAACGTCAAGGGCGGGCGCTGTGAGGCCTGCTCCGGTGATGGCACGCTAAAGATCGAGATGAACTTCCTCCCGGACGTTTACGTGCCCTGCGAGGTGTGCCACGGCGCCCGGTACAACCGGGAAACCCTGGAAGTCCACTACAAGGGCAAGACCATCGCCGATGTCCTGAACATGCCCATCGAGGAAGGCGCGGAGTTCTTCGCCGCCTTCTCGCCGATCGCCCGGCACCTGAACACGCTGGTGGACGTCGGCCTGGGCTACGTCCGCCTGGGGCAGCCGGCCACCACACTGTCCGGTGGCGAGGCCCAGCGGGTCAAGCTGGCGGCGGAACTGCAGAAGCGCTCCAACGGCCGCAGCGTCTACGTCCTCGACGAACCCACCACGGGCCTGCACTTCGAGGACATCCGCAAGCTCCTGATGGTCCTGCAGGGCCTGGTGGACAAGGGCAACACCGTCATCACCATCGAGCACAACCTGGACGTCATCAAGAGCGCCGACTGGATCGTGGACCTTGGTCCGAACGGCGGCTCAGGCGGCGGCCAGATCGTAGCCACCGGCACGCCGGAACAGGTAGCGAAATCGACGGAGAGCCACACCGCAGCGTTCCTCGCCGAAATTCTCGGCTAGCGGCGGCGGCACCGGCCCAAGTATTCCCTGACGGGAATGCGAGTTTCAGGCTGGACAGGTGTCGTGAGAAACTAGGCCGGTGACTCAAACAACAGTGCCCGTGATCTTCGACCTGGACGGCACTCTTGTCGATCCGGCCTGTGGGATAACAGACGGAATCGCTTCGGCCCTCCGGGAGCTGGGGCTCCCGGTTCCCAGCCGGGAACTCCTGGACGCGATGATCGGTCCCAAGCTGAGCGACGCGCTCCTGACCGTGGCGCAGGTTCCGGCGGAGAGGCTCGATGAGGTCATCCGCCTCTACCGGCGGTCCTACCTGGCACGGGGCATTGCCCAGGGCCGGCTATACCCGGGAATCCTGGATGTGCTGGACAGCTTCGCCGCCGCGGGCCGGCCGGTGGCCGTGGCCACCCAAAAGCCTGAGGGACTGGCCCGGATTGTCCTTGAGCACCACGGCATTGCCGGGAAGTTCAGCTTCATCAGGGGTTCAGCCGACGACGAGTCAGCGGCCGCCGCGGGTCCGGTGGGCAAGACCGGGATCATTGCTGCGGCGCTGGCCGACCTGACCACGAAGCACGCCGTCATGGTGGGCGACCGGGCGCAGGACGTGGCGGGAGCCATCGCCAACGGCCTCGACTGCATCGGGGTGAGCTGGGGATTCGCGCCCGACGGCGAACTGGAGAACGCCGGGGCAGTCGCCGTCGTGGACACCGCCCCGGACCTGGTGGCGGCCATCGAACGGCTGGAAGCCATCCACACCGCAGCCATGAGTGAGGTGCACAACGATGGCACTGTTTGAGGCGGTCCGCTGGAC
Source organism: Arthrobacter sp. (assembly GCA_046708445.1). Lineage (GTDB taxonomy): Bacteria > Actinomycetota > Actinomycetes > Actinomycetales > Micrococcaceae > Arthrobacter. Next base: position 1,142 of record JBKKDH010000292.1, on the reverse strand, counting down.
ATTTCGCGGGCTCGTCGCCGTCTCCTGCCGGCCCACCGTCGTCGGCCTTGAAAACGTCCCAAAAGAGGGGCCCTTCATTGTGGCGCCAAACCACCTCTCCTTCTTTGACAGCGTCATCGTCCAGGCCTTGATGCCGCGGCCCGTGGCCTTCTTCGCCAAAGCCGAGTACTTCACGACGGGTGGCGTCAAGGGCAAAGTCATGAAGTCCTTTTTTGAATCCGTAGGGTCCATTCCGGTGGAGCGCGGCGAGCAGGCTGCCAGCGTCCAGGCGCTCAAAACCCTCATGGACATCCTGGAGGACGGCAAGGGCATCGGCATTTACCCTGAAGGCACACGGTCGCGGGACGGCATCCTCTACCGCGGCCGCACCGGCGTGGGCTGGCTAGCCCTGGCAACCGGAGCCCCCGTGGTCCCCGTCGGCCTGATCGGTACGGAAAACCTGCAGCCGGCGGGGGAGAAGGGCTTCAAGCCCCATCACTTCACCATGAAGGTGGGGGAGCCTCTGTATTTCGACAAGACCGGCCCGGATCATTCGCTGCCGGCGCGGCGCCAGGTGACGGACCGCATCATGGATGCCATCGCCGAACTCAGCGGGCAGGAACGCTCCACCAGCTACAACCAGAGCAAGGCCACCGAGTAGCCGCTCACAGGCGGCGGGTGGCACAAGCCGCCGCGCCGCCTCAGTAGACTGGATAGGTGGCAAATCCAGCAAGTTACCGGCCCCAAACGGGAGAAATTCCCACCAACCCGGGGGTCTACAGGTTCCGTGACCCCCACGGCAGGGTCATCTACGTCGGCAAAGCCAAGAGCCTCCGGTCACGGCTGAATTCGTACTTCGCCAACCCGGCCGGCCTGCTGCCCAAGACCTATGCCATGGTGCACGCGGCGTCCAGCGTGGAATGGACCGTTGTGGGCAGCGAGCTGGAGTCGCTGCAACTCGAGTACACCTGGATCAAGGAGTTCAAGCCCCGCTTCAACGTGGTCTTCCGGGACGACAAAACTTACCCGTACCTGGCCTCACCATGAGCGAGAAGCTGCCCAGGGTCCAGGTGATGCGGGGTGACAGGCGGAAGGGCACCCGATACTTCGGCCCCTATACCGCCGGCGCCATCAGGGAAACCATGGACACGCTCCTGCGGGTA
>JBKKDH010000291.1:0-13931 GCA_046708445.1 Arthrobacter sp. | reverse complement strand
TGTAGAAGAATCATTTCTACGCCACGTAGAAATGCCCCGCCCGGCCAAAAGTAGGGACTGCCTTGGACGCCTTGGAAATCGCACGCTGGCAATTCGGAATCACCACCGTCTACCACTTCATGATGGTGCCGCTGACGATCGGCCTGGGCCTCGTGGTGGCCGTCATCCAGACGCTCTGGCACCGCACCGGCCGGCCGGAGTATCTCCGGATGACCAAGTTCTGGGGCAAGCTCTTCCTGATCAACTTCATCATGGGGGTCGCCACCGGCATCGTGCAGGAATTCCAGTTCGGCATGGCCTGGAGCGAATACAGCCGCTTTGTGGGCGACGTGTTCGGCGCTCCGCTGGCGCTGGAGGCGCTCCTGGCCTTCTTCGTGGAATCCACGTTCCTGGGGCTCTGGATCTTCGGCTGGAAGCAGCTCAAGCCTGGCATCCACCTGGCCTGCCTGTGGATCGCGGTTGTTGGCTCCCTGTTCTCCGCCTACTTCATCATCGTGGCCAACAGCTGGATGCAGCACCCCGTGGGTGTTGAGATGATCAACGGCAGGCCGGTCATGACTGACGCCTGGGCCGTCTTCACGAACAACACCGCCCTGGTGGCCGTTCCGCACACCCTGATGGGCGCACTGGCAGTGGCTGGCGGATTCCTGCTGGGCATCGCCTGGTACCACCTCTGGCGGCGCCGCCGGGACGGCATCGACGCCGTGGACGCCGACGGCAAGGTGGTGCCGGGCGAGGCAGACATCCCCGGCCGTGACCGGACCGACCACACAGTCTGGATCCGTTCCCTCCGCATCGGCGCCGTCGTCGCGATGATCTCCTTCGCCGGCACCGCACTCACCGGCGACCTGCAGGGCAAGCTCATGTTCGAGCAGCAGCCCATGAAAATGGCCGCCGCCGAGGCCGCCTGCCACGACGGCACCGGATTCTCTGTCCTGAGCGTCGGCAACCTCGGGTCCGGCGACTGCGATGACATCGTGGCCCTCATCGAGGTCCCCGGCATCCTGTCCTTCCTGGCGAAGGGCGACTTCACCACCGAAGTCAAGGGCGTCAACAGCCTCCTGGACCAGTACAAGGCCGACTACGGCACCAACCTGCCGGACAACCCGATCTACGGCGACCGCGCCGGCCAGGAGATCCAGTACGTCCCCGTTATGGAAGTCACCTACTGGGGATTCCGGATGATGATTGGGTTCGGCGGCCTGGCCGCGCTGGCAGCCTTGGTAGCCCTGTGGGTGACCCGCAAGGGCACCGTTCCCGCGTCCCCCTGGCTGATGCGGCTGGCAGTCTTTGGCATCCTGGCACCGTTCGGCGCCAACGCCGCCGGCTGGATCTTCACCGAAATGGGCCGCCAACCTTTCGTCGTGGCCCCCAACCCCGACCTCAACGGCATTGACCAGGTGTTTATGTTCACCGCAGCCGCCGTCTCCCCGGGAGTATCGGCGGGGGAACTGCTGACCTCGCTGCTGGTGCTCACCGCCGTATACGCGCTCCTGCTGGTGGTGGAAGTCAAGCTGCTGGTCAAATACATCCGCGGCGGCATCGTCTCAGCCATGCCTGAACTGGCCCACGCCCCGGTGGACGAGAACGAGGACGCCACCCCGGACGGCAAGGGCGGCCCCAATACCGGCAAGCCCGCGGACGACGTCCTGGCATTCGCCTACTAAGAGCAGAGGATACTTCGCATGGAACTGCTGCCCACCATCTGGTTCATCGCCATCGCGGTGCTGTGGACGGGATACCTCTTCCTGGAGGGTTTTGACCTCGGCGTGGGGATGCTCATGAAGCTCTTCGCCCGGAACAACACCGAACGCCGCGTGCTCTTGAATACCATCGGTCCGGTCTGGGACGGCAACGAGGTCTGGCGCCTGACAGCCGGCGGCGCAACCTTCGCCGCGTTCCCGCTATGGTACGCCTCCCTGTTCTCCGCCCTGTACCTCCCGCTTCTCGTGGTGCTCGTGGCGCTCATCTTCCGTGCCGTGGCCTTCGAGTACCGCGGCAAGGTGGACACGGACAGCTGGCGCGCCCGCTGGGACTGGGCCATCGCGCTGGGTTCGTTCCTGGCCGCCTTTGGCGTCGGCGCGGCGCTGGCACTCACCACCACCGGGTTGCCCCTCAACGCCAACGGCGACCGCGAAGGTGGCCCGTTCGCGTGGTTCAGCTGGTACGCCGTCGTGGGCGGGCTGGCCGTGGCCTGCTTCTCGTTGCTGCACGCCCTGGCCTTCCTGGCCCTGAAGACCGACGGCGACGTGCGGCACCGTGCGCGCAGCTGGTTCATCCGCCTGCTTCCCGTCCTGCTCCTGCCCCTGGCAGGATGGGCCGTCAGCGTCCAGGTCCTGTCCGGCAAACCCTGGACCTTCGCCGCGGTGGCCCTTGCCGTTGTTGCCGCGGCAGCTGCCTGGTCACTGGCTCGCAAGGGCGCGGAAGGACGGGCGTTCGCTGCCCTCGGAGCCTTCCTGGTCCTGGGCAGCGCCTCGATCTTCGGTGCCGTGTTCCCCGTGGTGCTGCCCTCCACGCTGAGCCCGGAATTCAACCTCACCATTTCCAATGCCTCGTCCTCGGACTACACGCTGGGGCTCATGAGCATCGTGGCGGCGGTAGGGCTGCCCCTGGTCATCGCGTACCAGGCGTGGACGTACTGGGTCTTCCGCCGCCGCGTCAGCGCAGCCCACATTCCCCAGGCGCACAGCTTCCTCCCGGCAGTCGCTGCCAAAGCCTTCACCACCAAGGGCTGAGCCGTGCGCCCAGGCTTCCCTTCCGGACCCGTTACCCGATCAGCCATCTACTGGCTGGGATTCCTGGCGGCGTTGAAGGCGTTGTCCCTTGTCCTGATGGGGCAGGCGGTTGCCTCCATGCTCGCGGGCCTCACCGCCGCGGACCCTGCCTGGGCGGACGGCCTCGGCTGGGGGCTTGCCGGCGTCGTCCTGCGGTCCGGGACCGTCTGGGCCCAGGGCGTGGCCGCCCGCCGCGCCGCCCTGGGCGTCAAGGAAGAGCTGCGGAACGGACTGCTGGCCCGGGCGCTGCGGAACGGTCCCCGCACGGCCGGCCCTGCCGACGGCGGCCTGGCAGTCCTGGCCACCCGCGGGCTGGATGCGCTGGACAGCTACTACACCCAGTTCCTTCCCGCGCTGGTGAACTGCGCGGCCATTCCGCTGCTGCTCGGGGCGAGGATCCTGTTCGCCGACTGGGTCAGCGCCGTGGTCATTGTCCTGACCGTCCCGCTGGTGCCGCTCTTTATGGTCCTGATCGGCCGGTACACGGAAGACAACGTCCGGGCCGCGCAGGCCACCCTGTCACGCCTCTCCGCGCACATGCTCGAGCTCGCCAAGGGCCTTCCCGTACTGGTGGGACTGGGACGGGCTACAGCGCAGCGCAAAGCCCTCGAGGAGATTTCCGAGGAATACCGGTCCCGGACCATGGGGACACTGCGCACCGCGTTCCTGTCAGCCCTGGCCCTCGAGCTGATCGCCACCATCTCCGTGGCAGTGGTGGCCGTCTTCATCGGCGTACGCCTGGTCCACGGCGACATGCCGCTGGAGGCCGGTCTCCTGGCCCTGATCCTCGCGCCGGACTGCTACCTTCCGCTCCGTGAGCTGGGCACCGCCCACCACGCCAGCGACGACGGCCGCGCGGCGCTCGCCGAAACGACGGCCGTCACCTCGGCGCCCGAGCCACGGCCCCTGCCGGCCGGCGATACCGAGGCCAGGGGCACGGAGTCCCGGGGCCTGAAGGACGACGGCGGTGCCGCGGCTGGTGCGGCAGCCGGCGGGGGAGTGACTGTCACCGCACTCACGGTGACCTATGCGGGCAGGTCCGCAGCCGCCGTCGGGCCTCTCACCTTCACCGCGCCGCCGGGTAGGATCACCGCGCTGGACGGCCCCAGCGGCACGGGGAAAAGCACCGTCCTGGGCGTGCTGGCCGGAACGATCGGCGACGGTAACGGCACCGCCATCAGGGGCCGGCTTTCCGGCTTCGACCGGGACAGCGTGGCCTGGGTGCCGCAGCACCCGGTCATGGTGCAGCCAACGGTCCTCGACGAAGTGCTGCTGTACCTCGCCGGCGGATCCAGCGCGGCGGTACCCGACAAAGCAGCGGCCCGCGCGTGCCTCGCCGCAGCCGCCGCAGGCCATCTTGCGCATAAGCACCCGGCCGAACTGAGCCCGGGGGAACTGCGCCGCGTGGCGCTGGCCCGCGGGCTGGCGCGCGTCAGGTCCGGCGCCACGGTCCTCTTGCTCGACGAACCCACGGCACACCTGGACAGCGACTCGGCGGCGCAGGTGGAGGCTGCCATCCTGGCGCTGCGCGGCCGGGTCACCGTGATCCTGGTGGCCCACGACGCCCGCACCCGGGCCCTGGCGGACCACGTGGTTCCCGTGTCGGCCAAGGGCCTCACGGATCCGTCCGCTGCGGCGCCCGTCGGATCCGGCGAGCCGGCAACCCGTGCGGAAGCAGTCCACCCGGCCCGGGAACACACGGAGGCTGCAGCCAGCGGCAGGACCGGCCGGGACAAGGGCAGCGCCACGGGCCCGCTCCTGGCCCGCCTCCTCGCGCCCGTCGCCGGGCAATTCACCGGCGCAGCGGTCGTGGGAACGTTGGCGGCACTGTTCGCCGCCGCCCTGTCCGGGCTCTCGGGCTGGCTGATCATCCGGGCGAGCGAACAGCCGCCCATCCTGTACCTGCTCACCGCCATCGTCGGCGTGCGGTTCTTCGGCATCGGCCGGGCCGTCCTCCGCTACTGGGAACGCCTCCTGGTGCACGACGCGGTGTTCGCCACCCTCACACGGCTCCGCGGCCGCCTGTGGGAGTCACTCAGCCGCCGGGCGCTGTCCCTTCGGCGGCTCCTGCAGGGCGGCAACGTCCTCGGCTCGGTGGTCACCGACGTCGACACCGTCCGGGACCTGATCCCGCGCGTGGTCCTGCCGCCCGTGACAGCCGCTGCAGTGGCCGCGGCGGCACTCACCGCGACAGGCCTGCTGGTGCCGGCAGCGCTTCCCGCCGTGGTGGCGGCCGCAGCCGCCAGCCTACTCCTGGCCCCCGCGTCGGCGCTGTGGGCGGACCGGAAATCGGCAGCGGCGGAGCAAAGCCTGCGCGACGGCGTGCTCCGGCGCACGGCCGCGGCACTGGATGCGCGGGCCGAGCTCCACGCCAACGGCGTAGCCTCCAGCGTGCTCCGGGACCTTGCCGCCGAGGACCGGGCGGCTACCCGGGCCTCTCAACGTTCCGCCTGGGCCGAAGGACTGGGACAGGCCGTGACCACAGCCGCCTGCGGAGTGGCCGCGCTGGCCACCGCCGTCCGGGCGGCGCCCCAGGTGCTCGACGGATCGCTGGCGCCCGCCACCGCGGCCGTGATTGTCCTGCTGCAGCTGGCGCTGGTGGAACCCTACGCCGCCATGACGACGGCGGTCCGCCAGTTTCCGGCTTTCCGAAACGTCATGCGCAGGATCGGCCGGTCCGGTGCCCTCGATGGCGAACCCTCCGCAGCCACTGCCCACACAGCTGCCGACGGCGTCGTGCGGCTTGACGCCCGGGCGGGTGGGGCGCCGGGGCTGGAGCTTGAGAGAGTGGCGGCAGCCTGGCCCGGCGGGGACACCGTGTTCGCCGGGTTGGGTGTTTCAGCGGGCCCCGGGCGCTGGCTGGCAGTCACCGGGCCGTCCGGCACCGGGAAATCCACGCTGCTGTCCGTGCTGCTTGGCTTCCTCCCTCCGGCCGCCGGCCGGGTCCGCGTGACCGGACGGGCTGCCTGGTGCCCGCAGGAGGCGCACCTGTTCGACTCCACGCTCCGCGGCAACCTCCTGCTGGGCCGGCCCACTGCGGAAGAGCCGGAAACAGCTGCCGGCGAGATGGCAGCCGCCCTCGCCGCCGTAGGCCTCAGCGAACTTGTTTCCCGCCTCCCGGCAGGGCTGGACACCAGGATCGGACCGGGAGGCTCGTTCCTCAGCGGCGGCGAGCGGCAGCGCCTGGCCGTTGCCCGGACGCTGATGACCGGGGCCGAGGTCATCCTCCTGGACGAGCCGACGGCCCACCTGGACGCCGAAGCGGGACGGGCCATGCTGGCAGACCTGCGGTCCGGCCTGGCGGACCGGACGGTCGTCTTGGTGACCCACAACCTGGCTGACATCCGCCCGGAGGACGAACTGCTGGACCTTGCCCGGCCGGCAGTTCCGGGTGCGCTGCAACGCCCGGGCATGGTGCCGGCGTCGTAACCCCTACGCCGCGGCCGGCGCTCCAAACCAGGTGGCGAGCGCGTCTCCAAGGCCCTGCCGGGTGGGACCACCCACCCAGGCCACGTAGCCGTCGGGCCGGATCAGGACCGCAGTGGGGGCTGTGACCGGCCCGAGCGCCGGAAGCTCCCAGGCGCCCTCGTAGTGGGCGTCGACAAGTTGGACCAGGTCCGGCCGCGGGACGGAGTCGAAACTGCCGCGCTCACCAAGGTTGAGCAGCACCGGCCGGGCATCGTGCAGCAACGAGAAAACGCGCAGCGGGCCGCCGGCAGTGGCCAGGTCGAGGTCGGGCATCCGCCGTCCGAGCAGCGGGTGTCCCTCGCCGAGGTCGTAGTGGATGTCCAGGCCGGACATCATCGCGGCGAAGCGGCGCCGCGGCTCGTCCATGCCCAGCAGCTCGGCGACGGTGTCGCGCAGCGCCTCGATGCGGTCGTCGACGCGCATGAGCGCGACCTGCGCCATCGTGTTGCGCAGCACGCGGGCAGCGACCGGGTGGCGCTCGGCGTGGTAAGTATCCAGGAGGCTCTCCGGCGACGTCCCGTTGACCACCTGGGCCAGCTTCCAACCCAGGTTCGCCGCGTCCTGCACGCCGGTGTTGAGGCCCTGGCCTCCGACCGGGGAATGCACGTGCGCCGCGTCGCCGGCCAGCAGGACCCGCCCCTCCCGGTACGCGGCGGCCTGCCGGGTCATATCGGTGAACCGGGAGATCCACGTGGGACTATGGACCCCGTAGTCGGTCCCGTAGACGGCGATGAGGCCCTCACGGAGATCGCGCAGGGTGGGCTCGCCCGTGCCGATGCGCGGCTCGGTCAGCACCACACCCACCGTCCCACCTGGCTTGTAGATGACCTCGCCGTCTTTGATCTCGTAGTCGACCTTGCCGAGGGCGTGCGCGCCGGAGGGCGTGCGGCCGATGCCCAGTTCCGGTTCCTCGGTCATCTCGACTTCGGCGCGCAGGGAGCTCGTCGTCGGATCCCAGCCGGGGAAATCGATACCCGCGGCTTTGCGGACCAGGCTGCGTCCGCCGTCGCACCCGGCCAAATACTCCGCCCGCAAAGACTGGCCATCAGAGAGCGCAATGTCGACGCCGCCGTCGTCCTGCACAAAACCGGTCACCTCGCGTCCCCGATAGAACGTCACCGGCAGCTCACCGACCCAGCCGGCCAGGATGCGTTCGATGTGGTTCTGCCACAGCCCGAGGCCGTAGTTGTGCCGGGTAGGGAAGTCACTGAGGTCCAGGCGGACCGACGCGAAGCCCGCGACCTGGGCCACCTGCCCCTCGGCGAGGAACCGGTCGGCGATTCCACGCTGGTCGAAGACCTCGATCGTGCGCGCGTGCAGACCCCCGGCGCGCGACCCGGGAAGTTCCTGGCTTTCGCGCCGCTCGACAACGGCAACGTCGACGCCCGCCAACGCAAGTTCGGCCGCCAGCATCAGCCCGGTCGGACCTCCTCCGGCGATCACCACTGCGTGCTCCGCGTGCGTCGTCAACGGCTTCCGCATTGTGCTGCCCCCATTCCGTAGGTTCCTTACCTCCGCGATTATCCGGCGCTGCCCGGGGGCTTGCCGCAAGTCCCCGGGAAGGGCATACATTGGAAATAGAAGGACGGCGCGGCAAAAACCTCAGCGGCCCAGCGCAGCAGCTGGCGCGGTGGAGACTCCCGTCTGGTACGAACGGGAGGCCGGCTACCAGCTGCCAAGCCACGATCAAGACATCGCCGTCCAGCGCTGGCCCCTCTACACCAAGATGGGCTACCGGCCGGTCAACACCAGCATGGCATGGGACAAGGAGCCGTAAGTCCGCTCAGCCGTCCACGTCGTGGAGGTGATGGACGACGTCGTGCAGGAAGTACTGCGCGAGTGTCAGCACGGTGAACTCCGAGCCGTTGCTGCGCAGGCCTTTACGGCCCCACTCTGCCTGCCTGACGCCGGCAAATGATGCGGCGACCTGTTCGCCTTCCGCGGTCAGCTCTGCGCTGACGACCGCCGGGTCGGCGTTGGCGTAATCCTTGTCGACGGCGGTCTGGTCCTGGTCCCAGTTCTCGAACCGGGCGTCGTCGGCGTCGAGCATGAGGTTCAGCCGCTGGTCAAAGAGGCTGAAGACGTCGCGGACGTGGCAGGCGTATTCGAGCGGGGACCAGGTGGCTTCGTCCGGGCGGTCGGCAACGTCAGGGCGGCGGAGCACTGCCCGCCACCGCGGCAGCATGTTCTGCACCGTGCCGGGAACCGTGGCGGGTGTAACAGTGGAGGCGTCGAAGGAACATTCCGGGCACGGCCGGGAAAGGACCCAGGTCCAGTCTTTGACATCGGGAACGATAACCATGGCAGCAGTCTAGGCCGGATCCGGCCAGGCCATGGCCGGACCCACCACATCGACTGGCTGGGACAGCGGGATGCCCGAACCGTCCCGCCTGCCGTGTTCCTGCGGCAGGGAACGCGCCACGCCGGACGCCGATGATGCCTTCGCCGGACCGTGTCCTGCCCAGCCGAGGAGGAGCGTGTCTTCGCCCTTGAGGAACCGGTGCGCCCGGACCCCGGCGGTGGCGCGGCCCTTGGCAGGGTATTCGGCGAGCGCCGTCACTTTCGCCGCGCCGGGTGCGGTTCCGGGCAGCGCGCCGTTCGTTCCGGCGATGGTGACCACCACGGCGTCGTCGTCCCCGGGCGCCACCGCGCCGAAAAACACCACCTGGTCACCGGAGGCCAGTTTGATGCCGGCCATTCCGCCGGCCGTCCTGCCTTGCGGACGGACCGTCCCCGCTCCGAATCGGAGCAGCTGGGCCTGGCGGGTCAGGAACACCAGGTCCGCCTCTTCGGAAGTGGCTGGGGCCACGCCCACCACCTCGTCCTTGTCCTTGAGGGCAATGATCTCCCAGTCCTCGCGGTTCAGGGGGTAGTCGGGCTGTACGCGCTTCACCACGCCTTGGGCGGTGCCGATGGCCAGCACCTGGTCAAGGGGCACGAACGCGACCAGTGATTCGCCCTTGAGCAGGGTGATGAACTCCCTGGCCTGGACGCCGCCGGCGAGGTTCGGCAGTCCGGACATCGGGGGCAGGACCGGCATGTCCATGACCTGCAGGCGAAGCATCCTACCCTGTGACGTCACGGCGGCAATTTCTCCGCGGGCCGAGGTTTTGACGACCGACAAGAAGACGTCGTGCTTGGACCGCGGACCGGACTCGGCGAGGGGCTCCTGGTTGGATGTGCGGGCGATCTGCCCGGACGCCGTCAGGATCGCCCAGCAGGGATCATCGGCGATTTCCAGTGCCAGCGGCGCGGCTTTGCCCTTGCCGTTGGGCGCAGCCAATGCAGCGGCGACAGTGGGGGAGACGGCCTCGGACTCGAGCAGCACGGTCCGCCGCGGCGTGCCGTACTTTTCGGCGATTTCGCCCAGTTCGCTGGAAACGAGTTCGCGCAGCCGCTCCTCGGAGCCGAGGATGGCCTCCAGCTCGGCGATCTCGCGGCGCAGTTCGTCCTGTTCCTTCTCCAGCTCGATCCGCGAGAACTTGGTCAGCTGGCGCAGCCGCAGTTCGAGGATGTAGTTGGCCTGGATCTCGGTGAGGTCGTAGATGGACATCAGCCGTACCCGGGCGGCCGCGGCCTCGTCGGACGAACGGATGATCTGGATGACCTCGTCGATGTCCACGATGGCCACCAGCAGGCCCTCCACCAGGTGCAGGCGGTCCTTCTTCTTGCCCAGCCGGAACGCCGTGCGGCGGCGCACCACATCGATGCGGTGCTCCACGTACACGGAGAGCAATGCCACCAGGCCGAGGGTCTGCGGCTGGCCGTCCACAAGGGTCACGTTGTTGATGCCGAAGGAGTCTTCCATCGGGGAGTAGCGGTACAGCTGCTGGAGGACGGCGTTGGGGTTGAACCCGTTCTTCAGCTCGATGACCAGGCGCAGCCCGTGCTTGCGGTCTGTCAGGTCAACGATGTCGCTGATGCCGGTCAGCTTCTTGCCGTTGACGGCATCCTTGATTTTCTCGATCACCTTTTCCGGACCCACCATGTAGGGCAGTTCGGTGACCACCAGGCCGGTGCGCCGTGCCGAGAGCTGTTCGATCTCCACCTTGGCGCGGGTCTTGAACGAGCCACGCCCGGTGGCATAGGCGTCGCGGATGCCGTCCAGGCCTACAATCCGGCCGCCCGTGGGCAGGTCCGGGCCGGGCACAAAGCGCATCAGGTCATCCAGCGTGGCGTCCGGCTGGGCGATCAGGTGCCGCGCCGCGGAGATCACCTCCACGAGGTTGTGCGGGGCCATGTTGGTGGCCATGCCCACGGCGATACCGGTTGCGCCGTTGACCAGCAGGTTCGGGAACGCGGCGGGAAGCACGTCGGGCTGGGTCAGCTGGTTGTCATAGTTGGGGACGAAATCCACCACGTTTTCGTCGAGGTGGTCTGTCAGGGTCAGCGCCGCCGCCGCGAGCCGGGCTTCGGTGTACCGCGGGGCTGCCGGGCCGTCGTCGAGCGAGCCAAAGTTGCCGTGCCCGTCAATGAGGGGCAGGCGCAGCGAAAAGTCCTGGGCCATGCGCACCATGGCGTCGTAGATGGCGGTATCGCCGTGGGGGTGCAGCTTGCCCATCACCTCGCCCACGACGCGGGCGCTCTTGACGTGGCCGCGGTCCGGCCGGAGGCCCATCTCGCTCATCATGTACAGGATCCGGCGCTGCACCGGCTTCAGGCCGTCACGGGCGTCAGGCAGGGCCCGGGAGTAGATCACCGAATAGGCGTACTCCAGGAAGGAGCCTTCCATCTCGGACGTGACGTCGATGTCCACGATGTGCTCGGTGTAATCGGAGCTGGAATCCACTGCGGGGGCTGGACTTTGGCGGCGGGCCATGGGGCTGGTAAATCCTTCTGGGGTACTGGTCTTTGCACTGATTGGCGGCACTGGGGTGTGCCGCGGGAGTTTTTGGCTAGGCTAAGCCTATGGTGGATCAGCCCGGGGACGGCGTATATCCGGAATATTGGGAAGCCGATGTCGTCCTGCGGGACGGCGGAACAGCGCATCTGAGGCCCATCCACCCCGCCGATGCCGACGCCGTGCAGGCCTTCCACACCGGCCAGTCCCAGGACTCCATCTACATGCGCTTCTTCGCCTTCAAAGCCAGGCTCTCCAGCAAGGAGCTCAAGCGCTTCACGGAGGTGGACTACAAGGACCGGGTGGCCTTCGTGATCACCATCGGCGGGGAGATCATCGGGATCGGGCGCTACGACAGGCTAGATGACCCCACCGAGGCCGAGGTCGCCTTCAACATCGCCGACGCGCACCAGGGCCGGGGCCTCGGCTCGATCCTGCTCGAACACCTCGCAGCGGCCGCCCAGGAAAACGGGATCCGCCGGTTCAGCGCCGAAGTGCTGCCGGAAAACCGGAAAATGCTGATGGTCTTCTCCGACGCCGGTTACGACGTCAAACGCCACTTCGACGACGGCGTCGTCAGCCTTGAGTTCAACATCGGGCCCACCGACAAGTCCCGCGCGGTGATGGAGTCCCGCGAGCACCGCGCCGAGGCGAGGAGCGTGCGGGACCTCCTGACGCCGTCGTCCGTTGCCGTGATCGGGGCCAGCCGCAAATGGGGGACGGTGGGCTACCAGCTGCTGGAGCACATCATCGAAGGCGGCTTCACCGGCCCTGTGTTCGCCATCAATCCCGAGGCGCTGGAGCTCGCCGGCATGCTTTCCTTCGGCCGGCTGGCCGAGGTGCCAGCTCCGGTGCAGCTTGCGGTCATCGCCGTCCCTTATGAGGAAGTCTCCACCGTGGTGGATGACTGCGCCGCCGCCGGCGTCAAGGGTGTGGTGGTCGCCTCTGCAGGCTTCGCGGACGACGGCGAACGCGGCCTCGCCCGGCAGCGTGAACTGGTCCGGAAGGCACGGGCGAACGGGATGCGCGTCATCGGGCCCGCCTCACTGGGCATCGTCAACACCCACCCGGACGTATCGCTGAACGCCTCCATGGCGCCCACCCTGCCGCGGCGCGGCGGCCTGGGCCTCTTCAGCCAGTCAGCCGCCATTGGGGTGTCCCTTTACGCCGCGTCCAGCCGGCGCCGGATGGGGATCTCCACGTTCCTGTCGGCAGGCAACAGGGCGGACGTCTCCGGGAACGACATGATGCAGTTCTGGGAGGACGACGCCGACACCACCGCGGTGGGGCTCTACCTGGAATCGATCGGCAACCCCCGGAAGTTTTCCCGCCTGGCCCGGCGGCTGGCGCGCACCAAGCCGGTGATTGTGGCCAAGTCGGAGTCCATGGGCCTGCGCCTGCCGCCCGGGCACGCCGTCCGCACCACCCAGGCGCCTGCCGGCGCATTGGATGCCATGATGCGCCAGTCAGGCGTCATCAGGGTGGAGACCATCGAGCAGCTGATGGATGTGGCTCAGATCGTGGCCGGGCAGCCACTGCCGGCAGGCCCGGAACTGGCCATCGTCAGCAATTCGCAGGCGTTGGCCAAAGTCGTGGCCGACAGTGCCATGGCCAACGGCCTGGGCGTGGGCTCGCTGGTCACCGGCCTGGACCTGGACGCCGGCATGTCCCTTGCGCTTCCGGCGCTCAGGCGCAGCCTCCAGGACACGCTGGCTTCGGAGCACGTGCACGCCGTCGTCGCGGCACTCCTTCCGGCCCGGGGCCTCACCGTGGAAAACATTTCCGGCGTCCTGGCCGAATGTGCCGCTGAAGCCGGGAAACCCGTGGTGGCCGCCTTCACCGGCATCCTGGACCCCTCCATCTATGTGGAAGGCATGGTGGGCGAGGCGCCTGCCATACCGTGTTTTTCCAATCCCGGGGCGGCTGTGGCGGCGCTCGCGGCCGTGGTCCGGTACGCCGAATGGGTTGTGCGCGACCAGGGCCATTTTGTCGAGCCCGCCGGATGCGATCCCGAGGGTGCGCGAGCCAGCCTGGACGTCCTGCTCGCCGATGTCCACGGCGAGCAGCTCAAACAGCTCGACCAGGATGAAACCGCGTCCCTTCTGGCGTATTACGGTATCCGTGTGCTGCCCTCCCTCGGTTTCGAAACCGCTGACCAGGCCGTTGCCGCGGCAGAGACGCTGGGATGGCCGGTCGCCGTCAAGACCACCGACCCGGCGCTCCGGCACCGCCTGGACCTGGGCGGCGTGCGCCTGGACATCGACGATGCAGAAGAGTTGCGCCACGACATCGTGCAGATGCGGCGCTCGCTGGCGCCCTACGGTTCGCCCTCGCTGGAGGTCCAGTCCATGGCGCCCGTAGGGCAGGCATGCACCTTCCGGGCCATCGAGGACCCCTTGCTGGGCCCGGTCATCTCGTTCGGGCTGGCCGGAGACGCCGTCAACCTGCTGGATGACTGGGCCCACAGGGTGCCGCCCCTGTCCGCCGCCGACGTCAACGACTTCATCCGCAGCCCCCGGGCCGCGCGCAAGCTGTTCGGGTACCAGGGCCTGCCCGCCGTCGATGTGGCCGCCCTGGAGGACCTCGCCGCCCGGTTGGCGTGGATGAAGGACAACCATCCGGAGATCGCCCTGGTGGAATTCAACCCGGTGCTCTGCGGAACCGAGGGTGTGTCCATCCTCGCCGCCGACATCAGGATCGGCAACGCGGCCCAGCGGACCGACAGCGCGCGCCGGGCCATGCTGGGCTAAGCGCAGTTAGCAAGTCCCCGGCCGATCTGTGAAAATGGGGGAATGAGCTCACAGCCTCCCACGTCGACGCCTCAAACGCCCGGCAATGACAACCAGGCC
>JBKKDH010000290.1:0-3806 GCA_046708445.1 Arthrobacter sp. | reverse complement strand
CAGCGGTGGGCGGGTCAAGGCTGTGCTCATGTGACAATCCAAACACGGATCAGGGTTCCCCGGACCCGATTCCGGCCCGAACCGGGGGTATCTCAGGGACGGTTCAGGGTGTTCCCCAGTAGAGCGGAGCGGCGCCGGACGGCAGGATCGAAGTATGAACTCGCAGACCCCCACCCCTGATGACGAACACCCCACCGAACCACTCCCGCCCCGCGGCAACGACCAGCCGACCGAACCACTCCCGCCCCGCGGAACCGAACAGCCGACTAAACCCCTGATGTCCGGGCCGGACCGTACACAGGACTGGCCCCCGGCGACGCCGCAGGACGCGCCGGACCAGCCACCTGTCGGCGAGCAGTCCGGACCGTACGCAGGACCGTACGCCGGCCCCTACACGGGCCAGCCGTCGGGCGAGTACGCCAGCGCCAAAGCACCTGCCCAGTCCACTGATTTTTTTCCCTGGATTCGGAGCCACGGCATCCAGCGCGGACGGGACCGCTGGATCGGCGGCGTCTCCAGCGGCATCGCCCACCGGATGGGCATCGACCCCCTGATTGTGCGCGGCATCTTCATCGTCCTCACCCTCTTCGCCGGAATCGGCGTCCTCCTCTACGGCCTCGCGTGGGCGTTCCTCCCCGAACCTGACGGCCGCATCCATGTCCAGGAAGCCGGCGCTGGCCGGTGGTCCACGGGCATGACCGGGGCGCTGATCACCACCGTGGTGGGCCTCACCGGACTCGGCGGCGGCTTCTGGGGCTGGAGCCGCAACGGCTTCGGCGGATTCCTCTGGACCGTCTTTTGGGTGGGCGGCGCAATCTACCTCATCTACTACCTGACCCAACGCAACAACGCCCGGAATGGAGCTCCCTTGAACGCCACACCGCAGCCGGCCGGCGCCGGCGGAAATGCCGCCTTCGCGGCCGCCTACCCCACCGACCCGTACACCTCGCCATACTCGACGACGGACACCGGTTCCGGCTTTGCGGGGACCCCTCCCTACACGCCGACACCACCCTCCGGCCCCACTCCGCCCTACGGCAGCGGCGGGTTCCCGGGCGGAGGCAACTACGGCGGTGGCAACTACGGCGGCGGCTACCAGCAGCCACAGGGACCGGCGCGCCCGCCCAAGGTCCGCCCCGGCGGCCCCGGAGCACCTGCAGTGGCAGTCACTGCCGGAACGGCACTGCTGGTCGGCGGCGGGCTCAAGGCCCTGGATGCCGGCAACGTGATCAACCTCGGCGACTCCGCGAACGCCATCGTCTGGGCCAGCGCCGCAGCGGTCCTTGGCCTCGGCATCCTCGTCGCCGGCCTCCGCGGCAGGACCTCAGGGATCCTCGGCTTCTTCGCCGTGGTTGCGCTGATCATCGGCGGCATCTTCAACGTGGTGGGCAACGGCGACAGGGTCCGCTTCACCCAGGTGGACTGGGCGCCCGCCAGCATTGAACAGGCAAGGGACGGACTCGACGTCACTGCCGGCCGCGGGACTGTCGACCTCACCGACCTGGGCGTGGCTGCTCCGTTGCCGTCCGACGTCGTAGTTCCCCTGGACATCACGGCCAGCAACGTCACAGTGGTCATCCCCGACGACGTCCCCGTGGAAATAAGGGCCGACATGACCATGGGCAACATCCACGAAGGCGCCAACCACCGCAGCGGCATCACCACCCGGGAAAGCAGCTACAACACCGGCCTGCCAGGCGCCCGCCTGGTGGTTGAGATTGACGGCACCTTCAGCAACGTCACCATCCAGGAAGGAAACTGACATGAGCAACGTTGATCCTGCACCGGATTCATACACCAAGGAGACGCCGCCGGCGGAGTCCGCCAGGACAGAACCCACTGCTCCCGCAACTACCAGGGTAGGAACCGTGGTCTGGGGCCTCGTGGTCCTGGCGCTCGCCGTCCTGATCATCATCGCCCAGCTGGGAGTCGTGACCCTGAACGGGACCTATGTGCTGATCGGCCTCATGATCGGGGCCGGGGCCGCGCTGGTGGTTGGCGGGCTGCTCTCGGCACGGAAACGTGACAACGAGCCCACAACAGGGAAGTCTTGAACCATGGACAAGTTTTTCAGCATCGTCAGGGGCTTCGGCCTGAAACGCGGTCCCGAGCGCTGGCTGGGCGGCGTGTGCGGAGGGATAGCGGCCAAGCTCTACGTGGATGTGGCCTTCGTGAGGATCGCGTTCCTGGTCTTCTGCCTCCTCCCCGGACCCGCCGTGATCTTCTACGTGGCGGCCTGGGTGGTCCTACGGGACCTGCGCATTTCCTTCCCGCTGCAGTCCTTCCTGGACCGCCGGTCCATCAACGGATCCTGACCCTGGCAAACAGGCCCCCGTCCGCGAGTTCCCACCTTGGGGGAACTCCGCGCACGGGGGCCTTTCCGTTGCCGGCTGCACGCGAGTTTTCCTGCCCGTGTCCACCGGCCGGTGGACACGGGGTTCAACCGCCCGGGTCTGTTGGCAGATGGCCGCCGACTGCCACGCTGGAAGCATGAACCCTTCAACCAGCCCGGAGCGGCAGGCCCTTGATGCCATCACCGTCCGCGGCCTCAACAAGTCGTACAGGCTGCCCAGAGGCGGCACCCTCACAGCAGTAGACCATCTGGACCTCACCATCCGTGCCGGCGAAACGTACGCGCTCCTGGGTCCGAATGGGGCTGGCAAGTCCACCACGATCGAAATGCTTGAAGGACACCGGAAACCGGACAGCGGCGAGGTGCGCGTCCTGGAGACCCGGCCCTGGAAGGCCCACCCATCCTTCCGCGCCAGGATCGGGATCGTCCTCCAGGAGGCCACCGACTCCGGGGAACTTCGGGTTTCGGAGGCACTTCGGTCACTCGCTTCCTGTTTTCCCTCGCCCCGGAAGGTGGACGAGGTCATCGAAGCCGTCGGGCTCGGCGGCAAAGGCGGTGTCCGGATTTCCACCCTGTCGGGCGGCCAGCGGCGACGGCTTGATGTGGCCCTCGGGATCATCGGCAACCCGGAAGTCCTGTTCCTGGATGAACCCACGACAGGATTCGATCCTGAGGCCCGGCGGCAGTTCTGGGACCTGATCCGCGAGCTGAGCAACGGCGGCACCACCATTGTGCTCACCACGCATTACCTTGACGAGGCCGAGCAATTGGCGGACCGCATCGGCGTGATCAACCACGGCCGGCTGATCGCCGAAGGCAGCCCGCAGGACATCGGGGGCCCGGGCCTCCGCGTGCCGCGGGTCCGGTGGCGGGATGCCTCCGGCCTCCGCGAAGTGGTGACCAACCAGCCAGCCGCGCTGGTCCATTCCCTGTCCGACGGCGGCGCAACCGAGCCGGCGGAGCTCGCCGTCGTCCGTCCCAGCCTGGAGGACGTCTATCTCCAGCTCATCGGTGCGGCCGATGGGGAGCATGCTGACCCTGCGGGCCGCACCGAACCCGCGGCGGCACCCGCAGAACACCACAGCCCGGCATCTTCCACTTCAGGAGCCCTCCAATGAGCACCACGTTCCCCGTATCCGCCGCCCCCGCAGCCGGCCGCCCGGACTGGCGTCCCTCAGTCCTGCGCCTGGGAGTCGGCCGGGTCCTGCTGGAGATCAAGCTATTTAACCGGGATGTGCTGTCACTGGTCCTCGTGCTGTTTTTTCCGATCCTGATGATGTCCCTTTTTGGCACCGTATTCGGTGACGAGCCGGTCTTCGGGGCGGATCCGAACGGGCAGGGCGGCATCACCCCGGCGCACTATTACCTGCCCGGCATGCTGGCGCTGAGCACTATCCTCAGCGGCTTCCAGAACCTCAGCAGCTATGTGGCAACCGAGCGTTTCAACGGCACA
>JBKKDH010000289.1:0-5848 GCA_046708445.1 Arthrobacter sp. | reverse complement strand
TCGCGTGGCTGAAGCCAACCGTGGGCATGCTGAGGCCGCCGCCGACCTGGACAGGCTGGCGGCCTCGCTGCTCGGTTCATGAAAGGATTGAACCCCATGAACGCACTGGCACCCGCAGAACCCCAGGTTGAAGAGACCTCCGGGCAGGAGGCTGCGGACTCCCCGTTGGAAGGTTTCCGCATTGGAGTGACATCGCACCGGCGCTCCCGGGACCTGATCGAGGCCCTCGAACGCCGCGGCGCTGAAGTCCTGCACGCACCTGCCCTCAAGATCGCCCCGGTGCAGGAGGACATCCGCCTCATTGAGGACACTAAAGCCATCATCGCCGCCCGCCCGGACCTCTGCATCGCCACCACTGCCTACGGCATGCGGCGCTGGTGCGAGGCGGCTGACTCCTTTGGCATCGGCGAGGACCTGCTGGACACCCTCGCAGCCTGCCGGATGTTTGTCCGCGGGCCCAAAGCCCGGGGCGCCGTCCGCGCGGCCGGCCTTGCCGACGTCGGAATCAGCAGCGATGAAACCACCGCAACATTGGTGGACATGCTGCTGGCCGAAGGCGTGCGTGGCAAGACGGTGGCCGTCCAGCTGCACGGCTACACAGATGTCCGGCAGCTGGAGCGGCTCCGTATGTCCGGCGCCACCGTCCTGACGGTGACGCCCTACCGCTGGGTCAAGCCCGACGGCGAGGACAAACTCCCCCGGCTCATCGAGGCTGCCTGCAGCGGCAACCTGGACGTCCTGACGTTTACGAGCGCACCCGCGGTGGATGCCATGTGGAGCACCGCCCACGAGATGGGTGTCTACAAGCAGCTGATCGAAAGCCTGAAGACCAACGTCACCACTGCGGTGGTCGGACCTGTCACCGCGCAGCCGCTGCTCGACGCCGGGGTGACCCCGCTGATCCCGGAGCGGTTCCGGATGGGCGCCCTCATCAGGCTGGTGTGCGAGCACCTCGCCCTTAACCACGTGCGCCGCCTGGACACGAGGTCTGGCAACATCGAACTGCGCGGGCGCAGCCTGCGGATTGACGGGCAACAGGTTGAACTGGCCCCCGCGCCACTGCTGCTGCTGCGTGCCCTGCTCGGTGCCGGCGGGGCCGTACTGTCCCGCGAATCGCTCTCGGAGCTGCTTGAGCTCAGGGGCTCAGTCCACGCCCTGGACATGACCGTCAGCCGGCTGCGCTCCTCGCTGCCGGATGGCCGCCTGGTGGAGACCGTGGTCAAGAGGGGCTACCGGATCCGCGTCTAACGGCGCGGGTTCCTGCCCGTTTGTGTCATTCGGGACCGCGGTGAGAGCTGGGTCACGGGTTCTGTTACCGGCCGGTAAACGTTGGCGAAAAAGCACCGTCCGGACGGCAACAGCGGGGAAACACGCTGGAAAAGCCGGCCGCCTACGCTGGATTCATCAACGAATTCCCGGCCGCTCCTGCGGCCGCCAGCGAAAGGGCCAGCACATGTCCGCTCCGGCACCGTCCACCTCCGTCTCCCCGGCCCCGCGCATCGTTATCGCCGGTGCGGGGCCCGCCGCGCAGGCGCTGGTCCGCCAGCTGGACGGTGCCAGGTTCCGCGGAACCATCACCGTGCTGAGCAACCGGGATGATGCTCCGGCGGAGCTCCTGGACCTTGCAGAACTGCCCCAGGTATCGGTCCGCTTCGGGCAGCCCGCCAGCTTTATCGACGCAGAGAACCGCACAGTCACCACTGCGGACGGCATGGAATTCAGCTACGACGAACTGGTCATCGCCACCGGCTCGGCCCCGGTCTCATCGCCGGTGGCAGGCGCCGGCCGCTGCCTGAGCTACTCCACGATTGACGACGCCGCCCGGATCGGCGACGCCGTCAAGGAAGTCACGCAGGAGCTGGGCAGGCGGCCACTCGGCATCCTGGTGGGCACCGGCGCCGCAGCCGGACAGGCTGAAGCGGTGCTGCGCGCCCGCGGAGTCAAGCCCATCCGCACCACGGTCCGGCCCACCGCCGTGGTGCACTCCATCGATCGCGCCGGCACTGGGCTGGCCGCGGCCGGGATCGTCTTTGCCGACGGCAGCAGCATGAACGGTGACCTGGTAGTCCTGGCGGAAGAACGGGTTTCCCGCGACGGCCTCGCCGCCAGCGCCGGACTCGCCACCGCCCCCCACGGCGGAATCGCCATTAACAAGGAGTTCAGGACCTCGGTTCCCGGCGTCTGGGCCATCGGCGACGCCGCAGCGTTCGACGGCGTGAGGCTGGGCCTGCTGGTGGCCGCGGCTTCGGCTGCCGGAGCCTGCGCCATGCAGCTTATGACGGCTGTGGCAACGGAAGACCGGGTTCCGGTGGCCGCCTGACCCCTGTGGCAAGATGGTCACCTGAAGAGCCATGGACACCGTGGCATGTGCGGCCCACGAGGCCCCGGAAAGGACCATCATGATGAGCAACGAAGCCACTCCCGCCGCGCAGCCGTCAGCCGGCACGGAGCAGGCGCAGGGCAACATCGCTTCCTTCATTGACCACACCCTGCTCAAGCCCGAGGCCAGCGAGGCGGACATCCTCAAGGTCTGCGCCGAAGCCGCCGAGTACCGGTTCAAATCGGTCTGCGTCAACCCCCTCTGGGTGAAGACGGTCAAGAAGGCGCTCAAGGGATCGGGCGTCCTGACCTGCTCGGTAGTCGGGTTCCCGCTGGGTGCCATTCCCACCGACGTCAAGACCTTTGAAGCCCGCGGAGCCGTCCTGGACGGCGCCGACGAGGTCGACATGGTCATCAACATCGCCGCTGCCCGTGCCGGCGACAAGGGCGCCCTCGTCGAGGACATCGCCGCAGTTGCGGAAGCGGTGCACGCCAGCGGCGCCATCCTGAAAGTCATCATCGAAACGGCCCTCCTCAACGACGGCCAGAAGGTCCTCGCCTGCGAGGCGGCAGTGGAGGCCGGCGCGGATTTTGTCAAGACGTCCACCGGCTTCAACGGCGGCGGCGCCACGTCCGAGGACATCGCCCTGATGCGACGGACTGTCGGCCCGGATCTCGGCGTCAAGGCCTCCGGCGGCGTACGGTCCCTTGCCGACGCTCAGGCTATGATTGCTGCAGGTGCAACACGTATTGGTGCCAGCTCCGGAATTGCGATTGTTAAGGGTGAACAGGGTTCATCCGGCTACTGACACGGATCCGGAAGCCGCCACAATTTGAGCCCCGCGGGGCCAAGGAGGAATGAATGTCCAGCAAGACCACAGCGTCCGGCGTCAACACTGTCCAGACTCCGGAAAACGAGAACAGCCTCGTCACCAGCATCGTCCTGTTTGCTGTCATGATGGCGCTCTTCCTGGGCGCAATCTACTCGCTCTCATTCCTGACCCTTGGCAACCCGTGGCCGATGGCCGTCTGCCTGGGCCTCTTCGGCCTCGCGTTCTGGATCCCGCAGACCATCACCGGCCGCTCCGATTCCGCCGGCGAGCACTAAGCACCCGCTAAAACACAATGGTTGGGGCCCCGGGTTCTCCGGGGCCCCAACCTTTTAAGCGGATCCGCGTCAGGCTGCGCCGAAAAGGCGGCTGAACAGGCCAGTTCCCAACGACATGGCAGCAGGGAAGTGCACTCTCGCCAAAGCCCAGGCGGCCACGCACATGCCCACCATGGCGTACGCACTTACCGGTATGAGCACCAGCCACTCCCGCCGGGAACCGGCACGGCCCAGCAACGGCACGGAAAAAGCGCCGTTGGCTTTCCAGACGTCGTTGATCACCGGCAGCTTCCGCAGGAACCTGGGCGGCTTGATGACGATCGGCCAGAGCAGCGGGACGCCCCCGGTCGTGATCATGTCACCGACGATATGGACCACCACCCCGGTCAGCATCGACACCGGCAGCCACGTCCACTGCTCCGGGGCGTACCAGGTGACCAGTCCGGCCATGGTCAGTGCGAACACCCAGTTGCTGAGGAAGCCGGACTTGGGAAACAGCTTCAATGCCTTGGCGGCAATGTTGATCATGAACATACACAGCAGGCCGGCACCAACAGACAGCAGTCCCCAGTCCGACTGCACCTGGAACTGGCCGGCCACCATGGCCAGCAGCACGAAAAACGCCGCACCCAGCACCGAGTGGGTGCCTTGCCGGTGACCGCCGCTGGCGTTCTCAATACCCACGGCAATCACGTTCGACAGCGGCGGCAGTGAGTTGGCCACCGTACTGTGCCGGTGGTCCCAGTCGCAGACCAGCGCGGTCCCCGCCGTCGCCATGCCGCCAATCAGGATGCCGGTGGCATCAAGCGGGTACCAGCCCAGCGTGTACGGCCCGGTCGAAGCAATAGCTACCCACGCCGCGGCTCCCGACGCGGCGTGATGTCCTCCCATCAAGGCTTATCCGCTTACTGCCGGAGCGGCGAGTGGGGCGTCGGAGAAGATGTTGCGGATGACGCCGTTGGCCCACTCCAGGATTTCGGCGTCCTGCAGGTCCCTGCCGCCGATCTTCGCCGTCTTCGGCTTCGGGATGAGGACGGCGTCCAGGGCAGGCTTGGGCTGCGACCCGGGGTACATCCTGGCAAGGCGCATCACTTTGGACTCCGGCAACTGCGCCGGCGAGAACTTGATGAAGTTTCCCTGCAGGGCGACGTCGGAGAGTCCGGCTTCGCGTGCGCCCACCCGGAAGCGGGCAACAGCTATGAGGTTCTTGACGGGCAGCGGGGGCTCCCCATAGCGGTCCACGAGCTCTGCCTGGACCTCCTCAATGGCCTCGTTGGTGACGGCGGAGGCGAGCTTCCGGTAGGCTTCCAGGCGCAGTCGCTCCCCCGGTACGTAGTCGTGCGGCAGGTGGGCGTTCACCGGCAGCTCGATCTTCATCTCGGCGGCCTTCTCCTCGGCGTCGCCGCGGTAGTCCGCCACAGCCTCACCCACCAGCCGGATGTACAGGTCGAAGCCCACGCCCTGGATGTGCCCGGACTGCTCGCCGCCCAGGAGGTTGCCGGCGCCGCGGATCTCGAGGTCCTTCATCGCCAGCTGCATGCCGGCACCGAGCTCATTGTGCGTAGCTACTGCCTTGAGACGCTCCAGCGCGACCTCGCCCAGCGGCTTCTCGGACGGATACAGGAAGTAGGCGTAGGCGCGTTCACGGCCCCGGCCCACCCTGCCACGGAGCTGGTGCAGCTGGGAGAGGCCGTACTTGTCGGCGCCGTCCACGATGAGCGTATTGGCGTTGGAGATGTCCAGGCCTGTTTCGATGATGGTGGTGCACACCAGCACATCGAACCGCTTCTCCCAGAAGTCCACGATGATCTGCTCCAGGCGGCTCTCGGACATCTGCCCGTGCGCCACCTCCACCCGGGCTTCCGGAACCAGCTCGCGGATCTTCGCCGCCGTCCGTTCGATCGTGGACACGCGGTTGTGCACCAGGAACACCTGGCCCTCGCGCATCAGTTCGCGCCGAATGGCCGCCGAGGTCTGCTTGTCCGTGTACGGACCCACGTACGTGAGGACCGGGTGGCGCTCCTCCGGCGGGGTGGCCAGGGTGGAGGTTTCCCGGATGCCGGTCAGGGACATCTCCAGCGTGCGCGGAATCGGCGTAGCGCTCATGGCCAGGACGTCCACGTTCGTGCGCATTTTCTTTAACGCTTCCTTGTGCTCCACCCCGAAGCGCTGCTCCTCGTCCACGATCACCAGGCCGAGGTCCTTGAACGCGAAGTCCTTGGACAGGAGGCGGTGCGTGCCGATGACGACGTCCACGGAACCGCTCTTGACGCCCTCCACAGTCTCCTTGGATTCCTTGGCCCCCTGGAAGCGGGACAGTGCCTTGACCCGCAAGGGGAATCCGGAGAACCGCTCGGTGAAGGTCTCGTAGTGCTGCTGCGCCAGCAGGGTGGTAGGCACGAGGACGGCCACCTGTTTGCC
>JBKKDH010000288.1:0-3001 GCA_046708445.1 Arthrobacter sp. | reverse complement strand
GTACCCGCTTCATTCCTCCTTAGCTCAATTGGCAGAGCATTCGACTGTTAATCGAAGGGTTGCTGGTTCAAGTCCAGCAGGAGGAGCGCACAGTCCCCGTTCCGGGCCTCCGGAACGGGGACTTTTTATACCCGGGGAGGGTATTTCTTCGCTGTAACGGCGCCGATTTCCCATAGCCCTGAATCGTTTGCTAATGTCATACCTGCTTCATTCCTCCTTAGCTCAATTGGCAGAGCATTCGACTGTTAATCGAAGGGTTGCTGGTTCAAGTCCAGCAGGAGGAGCAAACACAAAAATCCCCGTTCTCCATCTGGAGGGCGGGGATTTTTGCTTGCCCGGAAACCTGACATTGCGTCGTGTGGCAGTTACTCACACAAAGTCCATTTCCACCTGCAGGAAGCGCTCTGCCTCGGCGATGGCCGCCTGGAAGGCCTCCTGCTCGGTAGGGGACTTGCGGGGCTCGCGCGGGTGCCACTCATGCGGTGCGGAGTAGACGCGCGTGAAGCCGGAGTCCGGTGGCGCGTAGAAGATGCCGAAGCGCTGCACGGGCCATTCAGGGGAGGTCTCGGGGGCCACCAGCAGCGCCGCGTTGAATGCGGGGTTGAACCACTGGGCGATGGGCCGGCGCCGGTCTTCGGTAAAGAGCCCGGCTGCATAGAGTGCTGCGGACTGCTGCCCGGTCTGGGCGCACAACCGGTCCCACCACAGGGGCAAAATGCCGGTGTCGCACCGTTGCCACGTGGCCGGAAGTGGCGGATGGTCCTGCCAGCTGTGCACGGACCCATTTTATCCCGCGAAGGCACCGGGGCGGCAGGGGGGTGCGGACCGGGGCGGTCAGCGGCCGTGTAACGCCTGGACTGGCCGACCCCAGGAACATCAGGGGCGGTTCCATGGGCCCGGATTGACGCGGTACAACAGGGCCGACCCGGCCAGCGTGCCCAGGATGATGCCTATGGCCGGATTCCCCAGCGCGCGTCCGGCAAAGTAGCCCACGACGGCGCCCAGCACCGCGCCGAGGAAAAGTCCCCTCCGGTTGCGGTGTGGCTTGCGCGTCATCGTTCCACCCTACTGCCGCCGGTTCCGGTCGAAGCAGCCGCGAAGCCGGTCAGTGGTCCCGGCCATCAGTGGATGGAAGGGACGGTGCGCGGCCTGACTACCAGCCAGAGAGCCGCGGTGCCCAGCAGGATGCACGCCGCCTGCACCGCGCCCATGGGGGTGGCCGTCTCGATCCCCAGCCATCCCACCACCGGTGAGATCAGCCCGGCCATCATGAACGTGGCGGCCCCCAGGAGTGAAGCGGCCGTCCCCGCCTTGTCCCCGTGGCTGGCCAGTGCCAGGACCTGGACGCACGGGAAAGTAAATCCTGTGCCGAGGATGTAGAACCACAGGGGCACCAGGACTCCCCACAGGCCCATTCCCAGCTGGTCGAAGAGCACAATCAGGAGGGCCATCAGGAACATCCAGGCCGTCGAGCACGCCAGGATCCACTGCGGCGGAACGCGCTGGATGAGCCTGGAACTCGTCTGGACGCCGGCGACGATACCCAGTGAGTTGATGCCGAAAAGCAGGCCGTACTGCTGGGGTGAGAAGCCAAACACGTCCTGGAAGAGGAACGGCGAAGCGGAGAGGTAGGTAAAAAGCCCGGCAAAGTTCATGCCGCCCACCAGCAGGAGCCCCACGAAGATCCGGTCAGTAAAGAGGACCTTGTAGCGCTGGCCGGCCGTCAGGCCGGACTGGCCACGCTTTTCCGGCGGGAGGGTCTCACGCACCAGGAAAAGCGCCGCGATGATGACCAGCGTGCCGTAGCCGGCCAGGAAGACAAAAATCCCTGGCCAGGGCATGACCAGCAGCAACTGTGAGCCGATGACCGGCGCCAGGATGGGCGCAAGTCCGTTCACCAGTGCCATCCGGGAGAACATCCGCACCATCGCGTAGCCGGAGAACAGGTCCCGGACCATGGCCATGGCCACCACACCGCCACCCGCAGCTCCGACCCCCATCAGGACCCGGAAGATTCCCAGTGTCGTGATATCCGAGGAGAGTGCTGCCCCCACCGATGCGGCGATGTGCAGGGCAGTAGCGAGAATCAGCGGAAACCGCCGTCCAAACTTGTCGCTGAAGGGGCCCACCACCAGCTGGCCCAGGGCAAAGCCCACGGTTGTCCCGGCCAGGGTCAGCTGGACCTGCGCCTCGCTGACACCCAGGCTGGCCTCGAGCGCCGGGAAAGCCGGCAAGTACAGGTCTATGGTGAACGGTCCCAGGGCGGTCAGGGCACCGAGCAGGAGGATGTACAGGAGTTTCCGGCGGCGGGTCAGCAGATCGCCCGGATTGGCGGTTATGGTCACGGAGATCAATCCTAGGCCCGATGCATCCCACATTTACAGCGTTGGAGGGCACGCCGCTCCGCATGGCCCGAAGTTCGTCCTGAACCTGAATGATAGTTTTGTGGGCGGGGACTGTGCAGTTGCACTCTCCCGCAGCACACGGAAGCCGAATCGACCATGCAACCAGTTAGGCGGAACCGATGAGCGGACGTCACAGCGGGCGGACCAGCCAGGGCCTGCGCATCACTGCGCTCCCCAGAACCCTCAAACTCCTTTTCCGGTTGGCCCCCCGCCAGATCAGTGACGAGATCGCCCTGGCCAAGGTTGAGATCAAGCGCAAGGGCATCCAGCTCGGAGTCGCCGCCGCATTCTTCGCCGTCGCACTGGTCTTTGTGGCGTTCCTGGTAGTGGGGCTCATCGTTGCCGCCATCATGGGCCTGGCCACTATCATGCCGGCGTGGCTGGCCGCTTTGCTGGTCAGTGCCGCGTTCCTGCTGATCGCCGCGGTCGGCGGCCTGGTGGGAGTGCAGAAGTTCAGGAAGGCCATGCCGCTGGTTCCGGAGGAGACCATCCGGGGGATCAAGCACGACCTCGGCATAGTCAAGGAAGGCTCGGACTTCAACCCGGCCCTCCTCGATCCGTCCAGCCCCGAAGCGAAGGCCGCCAAGGCCGCCAAG
>JBKKDH010000287.1:0-3824 GCA_046708445.1 Arthrobacter sp. | reverse complement strand
CCATGAAGTCGTCAGTGACGCGGCGCAGGAGCCGGACGATGGAGTCGCTGCGTTCGTGGTCCAGGGCCGCTGTGGGTTCGTCCACGAGCAGGACCTTGGGGTTGCCCATGAGGGCACGGGCGATATTGACCCGCTGGCGCTGGCCGCCGGAGAGCTGGTGCGGCCGCTTGTCCGCGCTGGCGCTGAGTCCAACGATCTCCAGCAGCTCCGCGGCTTTGGTACGGGATGCTTTGACGGGCTTCCCGCGCAAGTGATCGCCGATGATGAGCTGTTCGACGGCGGTCAGGGACGCGAGCAGGTTGGGCTGCTGGAAGATGATGCCGATCTTGTCCCGCCGCAGCGCGGCGAGGTCTTTGTCGGCGAGCCCGGTGGCATCGGTGCCGTCGATGAGCACCAGTCCATGGGTGGGGCGGACGAGGGTGGCGGCCGCGGCCAGAAGACTGGATTTGCCGGAGCCGGAGGGTCCGACCAGCGAGACCATCCGACCCGCCTGGACCGTGAGGTTCACGGTGTCCAGGGCCTTGATGGTTCCGTCCCCGTCCGGGTATTCGAGGGTAACGTTGACGAGGCTGAGGGGGCTGGACGACATAGTGTTTCTTCCTTTGGGAATGGGCTTGAGGCGGAATGGGACCGACGACGGCCGTGGGGACCCCTGCTGCGGACCGGCCGGCCGGAGGGTTTCAGTTCCCGCCGAGGGCGATCAGGGCGTCGACCTTCGTGACACGGCGGACGGCCAGCGCCGCGCCGGCCAGGCCGAGGGCGATGATTCCGAGGATGGGCAGGACCGTCGTGGCAGGGGTGATCAGGAAGGGGGCTGCCTGTGCTGCGAAGAAGCCGCCGAGGATGCCGATCCCGCCGCCGATTCCCGCACCGGCCAGCAGGACGATCGCCGCTTGGGTGATGGCGTCACGCAGGATGTAGGCGGCTGATCCGCCCATGGCCTTCAGGACGGCGATGTCGCGGGTCCGCTGGACCGTCCAGACTGTCAGGAAGGCCACGATGACCAGGGCCGAGATGCCGTAGAGAAAACCCTGCATCAGGGTCAGCGAGCCATTCTCGCTCTTATAGGAGCCCAGCGCCTGGAAGGATCCGGTGCGTGAAGCGCTCACGGTGTGTGCCGCGGCGTTGGCGGCCGCCTCGTCAACCGTGACACCGTCCTGATAGGTGATGGCGGCGACGGTTCCGACCTGCTCGGGGTCTGTCAGGTGGGCGAGTTTGGTCCAGGCCGGAAGCGCGGTCCAGACGACGCTGGTGTGGGAGTACCACTGGTCCTCGACCACGGCGCTGACGGTCAGTTCGGTTCCTCCGACGCTGGCCTTGTCGCCGGTGCTCAAGGAAAGGGCTTTGGCCACTGTTTTGCCGATCACGACCGTTTCCGCCGTGACAGGGGATGGTGCCAGCTGGCCGTCCGGAGCGACGCCGAAGACGGCCACATTGGTGGTTCCCGTGCCCGTCCCGGTATCCGCGGCCACGGCCTGGAACCGGGTCTGGCTGATGCCCAGGGGTTCGGCGGTTTCGACACCAACCAGGTTCTTCCAGGACTCCAGCTGCGCGGCGGTGACTTCGCTTTCCGTGAAGGAGGCCTTGGGCTCGTTGGTGCCGGGCGCGCCGAAGACGATGCTGTCCACCGCCCAGGAGCCGTTGCCGTTGACGGTCCCGAGTTCGTCGATGGCCGACGTCGACTGGTCGCCCAGGCCGGCCGTCAGCCCCGAGAGCATCACGAGCAGCAGGGTGATCAGGGCGACGACGCCGCCCATCAGGGCGAACCTGCCCTTGGCAAAGCGGATGTCGCGGATGGCAAGAAACACGTTTTCTCTTCTTTCAGTGGGTGACACCGGGGGGCCGGAAGGCCTCTGTTTCCACTGTCCCGCGGCCGGGCGCCGGCGCCATCGCGCAGTCGGTTGAGAGGCGGCGGAAGAACGGTTGATCCCCGGGTCAACCTTTTGGTTGATCCGGCCCGGGCCGGGCGCGCATAAGCTGATCAAATGCCCGTCACAGAATCCCTGCCTCCCCTGGACGGGACCGGGCCCAGGGGACCAGACGACGCACTGCTCAGCGGACTCGATGCTGCGCCGACTGTTGCGATCCTGCACGTCCTGAGAGTGACGCTCCACGTCGGCTTCGCCGCCCTGCTGGGCGTGGCGGTCCTGAGGCTGCTGGTCTTTGGCGGCGGGGACCCCCTGCTGTTCGTCTGGGCCGGGACCGCGTTTCTGCTGGCCGGGGTTTACCTGACCGGCACAGTCCTGGAAAAGCGCTTCGCCACTCGCAGCACGGGTTTCGATCCGCGCCGCTACGGCGTGCTGTGGCTGGGACTCGTCACCGCGCTGTGGGCCGTTCTGCTGGCCGGCAGCGCCGACTTCGCCTGGCTGGCATTCCCGCTCTTCTTCCTGCACCTACACCTGCTCCCGCGGTGGATTGCGCTGCTGACCATCGCGCTGATGACGGCGGCGGTGATTGCCGCCCAGTGGGCTGTCAGCGGACTGCCCGTCCCGCATCTTGCCGTCGTCCTGGGTCCGCTGTTCGGTGCGGCGTTCTCTGTGGTGACGGGGCTGGCCTACCGCGCGCTCTACCGCGAGGCGGAGAACCAGCGCAGGGCAGCCAATGAACTCCGCCGGACCCGTGCGGAGCTGGCAGCGTCCCAGCACGACGCCGGTGTCCTGGCAGAGCGCGAACGGCTGGCCCGGGAAATCCACGACACCCTCGCCCAAGGGCTGTCCAGCATCGTGCTGGTGGCACGCGCGGCGGAAAAATCACTCGCCGACGGCGACACCGCCACCGCTGCCTCACGCTTCGCACTGGTGCAGCAGACGGCGTCGGAGAACCTGGCCGAGGCACGGAATTTTGTCCGCGGGCTCTCCTCCCCGCAGCTGCACGAGTCCTCCCTGGTGGAGAGCCTGCGCCGGCTCTGTGAGAGTACTGAGAGCAGTGCCGCGGCCGGGGGCTCGGGATTGAGGTGCCGGTTTGAACTCGACGGCGATCCCGTTGAGCTGCCGCAACCGTACCGGGTGACCCTGCTCCGGGCCGCCCAGGCGAGCCTCGCAAATGTCAGGGAGCACGCCAAGGCGGGCAACGCCGTCGTGACCGTCGCATTCCTGGGCAGCGAGGTCACGCTGGACATCTATGACGACGGTGTCGGCTTCGACCCCGCCAGGTTGGCCGAGCACATGGACGCCCGTACGGACGGGAGCGGTTTCGGGATCCCGTCGCTGCAGGAACGCGTGACCGCGCTCAAAGGCTCCCTCGAACTCGAATCAGCACCGGGCGAAGGGACCGTCGTGGCTATACGCCTACCGCTGAACGGCGTGCCTCGGAGGGGCGGACAATGAACCAGATCCGCATTCTCCTGGTAGATGACCATCCCGTGGTCAGGGCCGGGCTGCGGGCCATGCTCACCGACTTCGAGGGCATCTCAGTGGCAGCGGAAGCGGCCGACGGCGACGCGGCACTCAGGGAACTGAAACGGCTGCAAACCCTCGGCGACCCGGTCGACGTCGTACTCATGGACCTGCAAATGGGTGCCGGCATGGACGGAGTCACCGCGACGGCGCAGATCAGGCTGCTGGAAGGGGCCCCGCCGGTCCTGATCCTGACCACCTACGACACGGATGCGGATATCCTGGCCGCCGTGGAGGCTGGCGCCAGCGGCTACATGCTCAAGGACGCACCGCCCGAACAGATCCGGCAGGCGGTGCTGGCAGCCGCGGCCGGCGAGACCGCCCTGGCTCCCAAAATAGCGGCCCTGCTCATGAACCGGATCACGAACCCTGCCCCGGCACTCACCCCACGGGAAATCCAGTTGCTCGAGCTGCTGGCAACCGGACTGT
>JBKKDH010000286.1:0-3404 GCA_046708445.1 Arthrobacter sp. | reverse complement strand
CACCCACGGTGGGCGCTGGGGTTCCTGGCCAATGACGCGATCGCCTTCCCGAACCTCGACGCCGAGATTCCCGACGGTCCCCTGTCCAGCACGCCTGACATGTGGCGGACGCTGCTGGCCGGCTCGTACGAACCTACTGACTGGGATGACATCCGGGACCTGCGCGCCCGCTGGAACGGCCCCATCATCCTCAAAGGAGTGGTCAATCCGAACGACGCCGTCACAGCGGCGGACATCGGCATCGACGCCATCCAGGTCAGCAACCACGGCGGCCGCCAGCTGGACCACATGGCCTCACCACTGGACCTGCTCCCGGAGATCGTCGACACGGTGGAAGGCCGGCTTGAAATCATCGTCGACGGCGGCATCCGCAGAGGCTCCGACATCGTCAAAGCGATCGCCCTCGGCGCCGACGCCTGTTCCATCGGCCGCCCGTACCTGTACGGCTTGGCGGCCGCCGGGCAAGCCGGTGTTTCCCACGTCCTGAAAATGTTCGAGGCCGAAATGACCCGCACCATGATGCTGCTCGGAGTGTCTTCGATCCAGGAACTTCGGCTCGAAGGCCGTGACCTGATCCGGCACCGCACCGCACCCCTGACCCGCACGTCATCAGCCCGGAACGCCCACGCGGGCCTGGCGGAAATGAGCACCCCGTGATGAAAACCCCACCTGTCCCCGCGCGAACTCACCGTTCCCGCCCCGCCACACGTGCCGCCGTCGTAATTTCTGCGCTGATGCTGGCCGTCACCGCCTGCGGGACGCAAGCGCCCGCTGCGTCAACGTCCGACGCCGGGCAAGGCACCGGTGTTCCGGCCCTTGCGGTCAATGAGGCGGCTGCGCAGCTCCTGCCGGATCCGGTCAAGGCCACAAAGGTCCTGCGCGTCGCGATCCCTACCAACGAGCCGCCGACGCAGTTTTACCGTGAGGGCACCCAGGAGATGACAGGCACCAACCCGGACGTCGCCCGCCTGATCGGCGAGGCCCTGGGCGTAAAGGTGGAGATCCAGGTGGCCAATTTCGACTCCATCATCCCCGGGATCGCCGCCGGCCGGTACGACATGACGGTCTCCTCCATGACTCCCACCACGAAGCGCATGGAGGTCCTGGATTTTGTGGACTACATGCAGATGGGCAATTCCATCGCCGTGCCCAGCGGCAACCCTCTGGGCGTCAGCAGTGAAGGGTCCTTGTGCGGCAAGAAGGTGGGCCTCCTGACCGGTTCCTACCAGCTCGCGGTCAACGTCCCCGCCGTCGATGAGGACTGCGCTGCGGCCGGCGCCGGCACGGTCCAGAGAAGCGAATTCCAGGACACCCGGCAGGCCATCTCCGCGCTGACCAGTGGACGGCTCGACGCCGTCTTGGCCGATTCGCCCATCCTGGACTTCGCCGCCACGCAGAACCCGGCGATCGAGATTGCCTCGAAATACGACTTCACGCCGGTGGGGGTCGGCATGCCCAAGGACTCCGGGCTGGTCAAAGCCGTTTCCGCGGCGCTCGCCGAAGTGGTCAAGAGCGACTCCTACCTCAAGGTGCTCGGCAAGTACGGCCTTGAATCCAGCGCAATCACCGACGCCCGCGTCAATTTCGCCCAATAGGACATGATCACCATGCAGCAACACTCCATCCCTGACACACGGACAGAAAGCCCGACGGCGGCCGCGGACTCGATCCCGGTGGTTCCCCTCAGGCACCCGGTCCGGCTCGCCGTCGCCGTCGTCCTGATTCTCGTTGCCCTGGGTGCCGCGTGGGATGTGGCGGTGAACCAGCGGTACCACTGGGACGTCGTCGTCTCCTATCTCTTCGCCCCGCAGATCATGGCCGGGGCCGGGCTGACCGTCCTCCTCACCGTCGTGTCCATGACGGCCGGCATCGCGCTGGGCACCGTCCTGGCGGTCATGCGGCTGTCGGCGAACCCGATCCTGAGCGCCATCAGCCGGGGCTACATCTGGTTCTTCCGCGGCACGCCGCTGCTGGTCCAGCTGATCTTTTGGTACAACATTGCCGCCCTGTACCCGGTGATTGCGTTCGGACTTCCCTTTGGCGGTCCGTCCCTGGTCCTCGGATCGGCGAACGCGCTGATCTCCCCGCTGGCCGCCGCGTTGCTCGGCCTGGCGCTGAACGAGGCGGCCTACATGGCCGAGATCATCCGCGGCGGCATCGGATCCGTGGACAAGGGCCAGTACGACGCCGCCCGGGCGCTGGGAATGGACGGCGGGAAGCTCATGCGCCGGATCATCCTGCCGCAGGCGATGCGCGTGGTCCTCCCGCCCACCGGCAACCAGGTCATCTCCATGCTCAAAGGCACCTCCCTGGTCAGCGTCCTGGCGATCTCGGACCTGCTGTACTCGGCCCAGATCATTTACGCCACCAACTACCAGACCATCCCGCTGCTGATCGTCGCCAGCCTCTGGTACCTGCTGATGACCACCATCCTGAGCTTCTTCCAAACCAAGCTCGAAAGGCGCTACGGCCGCGGCTTTGAAACGGCGCCGCGGCGGCCGCGCCAACCCCGCCGGCCCAAGGGCCAGTCACAAACCCAGCCGCATACCCAGCCACAGAAAAGGACAGCATGATGAACACCGCCATGGTGGAAGCCCGGGGTGTCCGCAAGAGCTTCGGCTCAACGGAGATCCTCAAGGGCATAGATCTGAGGATCGAACGCGGGTCGGTGACCTGCCTGATCGGGCCGTCCGGCTCTGGAAAAACCACCTTCCTCCGGTGCATCAACCATCTGGAGAAGGTCGACGCCGGACGCCTGTACGTGGACGAGCACCTCGTTGGGTACACCGAGCGCAAAGGGCGTCTCTACGAAATGAAGGAACGCCAGACCGCCCGCTCACGGCTGAACGCGGGCATGGTGTTCCAGCGCTTCAACCTCTTCCCGCACATGACCGTGCTGGAGAACATCGTGGAAGCGCCCGTCCATGTGCTGGGCCGGCCGCGGAACGAGGTCACCGCGGAAGCGCAGACGCTGCTGGACCGTGTCGGGCTCGGCAACCGGGGACACTCCTACCCGCAGGAACTTTCGGGCGGCCAGCAACAGCGGATCGCCATCGCCCGGGCACTGGCCATGAAACCCAAGCTCATGCTGTTCGACGAACCCACCTCAGCACTCGATCCGGAGCTCGTCGGCGAAGTCCTGGACGTCATGAAGTCCTTGGCCGAGGCCGGCATGACCATGGTGGTTGTCACGCACGAACTCGGCTTCGCCAGGCAGGTCAGCGACCAGGTGGTCTTTATGGACCGGGGAGTCGTCGTCGAAAGCGGGCCTCCTGCGCAGGTCCTTGGCTCCCCGCAGCACGAACGCACGCAGGCCTTCCTCTCGAAGGTCCTCTAAACGAAAGGCTCTCCCATGAACCGCCAGCAAATCAACACCGATCTCGCCCCCGGCCCGGCCGGCCCGT
>JBKKDH010000285.1:0-4048 GCA_046708445.1 Arthrobacter sp. | reverse complement strand
GGCAACGACCGCACGCACATGATCCGCGTCCCGGACAACAAGCGGATCGAACTCCGCTCCGGCGACGGCTCGGCCAACCCCTACCTGGCCATCGCAACGGCCATTACGGCAGGCCTTGACGGCGTGGAAAAGGACGCCGATCCGGGGAAGCCGTCCGGCCCGGGAGAGTCCAAGCCCGATGCCCACTTGCTGCCGGCCACGCTGCTGCACGCCGTGGAAGCCCTGCGCCGCGACCCGGTGATCCTGGCCAGCCTCAGCGGCGACCCGGAAATCGGCAAGTACTACGCGGACGCCAAGGAAGAGGAATTCCTCAGCTGGCACAACCAGGTCAGCGACTGGGAAATCCGCACGTATTTGACGTCCATCTGACCCGTCTTCGATCTGAGAACCCCTAGTAAGTAAAGGACACACCATGTGTGGAATTGCCGCGCTGCAGCTGCGCAACCCCCTGCTGCACCCCCGGATGGGCAGCCTCCTGTCCTCCATGATGTGCCAGATCGTGGACCGCGGCCCGGACTCCGCCGGCCTGGCCGTCTACAACACTCCCGGCCTGGTCTCGGAAGGAACCTCCACGCTGAGCCTGCTCGGCAAGGACCAGGGCCTGCCCGTGGCTGATATCCACCGCACGGTGGCCGGCATGCTCCCGTCCGACGCCGCCGCCTCTGTCCGCGTGGTGGGCGACACCACCCTGGTGAGCGCCGCCGTCGGGACCGACCTGCTGGTGAAAGTTGTCAGCGAAACCCTCCCCGGCTCCACCATCATCGGCCGTGGCGAGCACGTGGCCGTGATGAAGAGCGTTGGCCACCCGATGGCGATCGCGGCCGAGCACGGGCTGGAGGCGATGGCCGGCAGCCAGGGCCTGTCCCACACCCGGATGGCCACCGAGTCCGCGGTGACGGCCGGAGGGTCGCACCCGTTCTCCGTGGCCGACGACCTGTGCCTGGTCCACAACGGCTCCTTCTCCAACCACGCCACCATCCGCCGGGGCCTCCGGCGCGAAGGCGTGGTGTTCGACTCCGACAACGACACCGAAGTGGGCGCCCGCTACGTCGCCTCCCGGCTGCAGCAGGGCGACACCCTCGAAGAAGCCCTGGTCAACCTGGGCAGGGTCTTCGATGGTTTCTACACCCTGGTGGTCACCACCGCGGACAGCATGGCCGTGGTCCGGGATCCGATCGCCTGCAAGCCGGCCATCATTGCCGAAACCGACGACTACGTGGCCATGGCCTCCGAATACCGCGCCCTGGCAGCCCTGCCCGGCATCGAAAAAGCACGCATCTTTGAACCGGAACCCGGAAAGGTCTACACATGGTCACTCTGACAGCCCCCGAAACCAGCAGCACCGAAGCAGCCGTCAGCATGGAAAAGAGCACGGACTCCTTCAGCGTTGACCTCGCCGGCAGCCCCGTCCGGGACCTCAACCAGGCCCTCCATAACGCTGTTGACGGGCAGTCCTGGACAGTCACCAGCCCCGGCGGCAAGCACAGCCTCGCCGTCGGCATCGATGCGGACGTCACGGTGACCGTGGAAGGCCATGCCGGCTACTACGCCGCCGGGATGCACCAAAAAGGCGACGTGACCATCAACGGCAATGCCGGCGTCGGTCTCGCGGAGAACATCATGTCCGGCAGGGTGCACGTGAAGGGCGACGCCTCCCAGTCAGCGGCGGCCACCGGCCACGGGGGACTGGTGGTCATCGACGGGAACGCCGGCGCGCGCTGCGGAATCTCGATGAAAGGCGTGGACATCGTGGTGGGCGGCAACATCGGCCACATGTCGGCGTTCATGGCGCAGGCCGGCCGCTTGGTGGTCTGCGGCGACGCCGGGGAGGCCCTGGGCGACTCCATCTACGAGGCCCGGATCTACGTCAAAGGTACCGTGGCGTCGCTCGGCGCCGACTGCATCGAAAAGCCCCTGAAGGACGAGCACCTGGCCGAACTCGGCGAGCTGCTGGCCGCCGCCGGCCGCACGGACAACCCCGCCGACTTCAAGCGCTACGGCTCAGCCCGGAACCTCTACCACTTCCACGTCGACAACTCGACGTCGTACTAGGAGCCCACCATGACCATCACCTCTGTACCGGTCCCCACCCAGAACCGTCCCCAGGACATACCGGTGCCTGACATCGCCGAGCTCGGCCTGCGCGAATCAGCCACGTTTGACCGGGCCACCATCGCCGACATCCAGCGCGCCGCCACCACCGGTGTTTATGACATCCGCGGCTGGGGCGCCAAACGCAAGGTCCCCCACTTCGACGACCTGCTGTTCCTCGGCGCCTCCATGTCCCGCTACCCGCTGGAGGGCTACCGCGAAAAGTGCGATACCGACGTCGTCCTCGGCGACCGGCACGCTTCCCGGCCCCTGCATCTGCAGACCCCGGTGACCATCGCCGGCATGAGCTTCGGTGCCCTGTCCGCCAACGCCAAGGAGGCGCTGGGCCGCGGCGCGTCCGAGGTGGGCACCTCTACCACCACGGGCGACGGCGGCATGACGCCTGAGGAGCGCGGCCAGTCCAAGCACCTCGTCTACCAGTACCTCCCGTCCCGCTACGGCATGAACCCGGACGACCTCCGCAAGGCTGATGCGATCGAGATTGTGCTTGGCCAGGGCGCCAAGCCCGGTGGCGGCGGCATGCTGCTGGGCCAGAAAATCACCGAACGGGTGGCCGGTATGCGCACCCTTCCGGTGGGCATCGACCAGCGCTCGGCCAGCCGGCACCCGGACTGGACCGGCCCGGACGACCTCGAGATCAAGATCGGCGAGCTGCGCGAAATCACCGACTGGAAGACGCCCATCTACGTCAAGATCGGCGCTTCCCGGCCCTACTACGACACCGCGCTCGCGGTGAAGTCCGGCGCCGACGTTGTGGTGGTGGACGGCATGCAGGGCGGCACCGCCGCAACGCAGCAGGTGTTCATCGAGAACGTGGGCATCCCCACCCTCGCCGCCATCCCACAGGCCGTCCAGGCTCTCCAGGAGCTCGGCGTCCATCGCAAGGTCCAGCTCATTGTGTCCGGCGGCATCCGCACCGGTGCCGACGTCGCCAAAGCCATGGCCCTGGGTGCGGACGCCGTCGCCATCGGTACTGCAGCCCTCATCGCCCTCGGCGACAACGATCCCCGCTACGCTGCCGAATACGCTGCACTGGGTTCCGCCGCCGGTTTCTACGACGACTTCCGGGACGGCCGCGACCCCGCCGGTATCACCACCCAGGATCCGGAGCTCGCCTCCCGGCTGGACCCGGTGGCCGCCGGCAAGCGGCTGGCCAACTACCTGCGCGTCCTCACCATGGAAGCCCAGACCATCGCCCGGGCCTGCGGAAAGTCGCACCTGCACAACCTCGAACCCGAGGACCTCGTTGCCCTCACCATCGAAGCATCCGCCATGGCGCGCGTCCCGCTCGCCGGCACGAGCTGGATCCCCGGCGCCAAGTAGCACCGGAACTGGAGCCCACGATGACCGAATCCTCCGACTACGTGGTGGTGGGCGCCGGCCTGGCCGGCGCCGCCACCGCATGGCAGCTCGCGGCCCGCGGCCACCAGGTCACCATCCTGGAACGCAACGTCCCGGCCAGCCACGACGCCAGCTCGCACGGGTCCGCCCGAATCTTCCGTTACGCCTACCCCGACCCGTTCTACACCCGGGCGGTGCAGGACGCGAAGGGACTGTGGGATTCCCTCGCGCTGGACAGCGGCCTTGAACTGATCACTCACTCAGGCGCTGCCGACTTCGGCTCCGAACGCCAACCTCGGCTGCTCGCCGGAGTGCTGGCGGGATCGGGGATCGAGCATGAACTGCTGAGCGCGGCCGACGCCTCGGCGCGCTGGCCGCAGATCGCCTTCGACACCGAGGTGCTCTGGCACCCGGACGCGGGAGTGATCGACGCCGAGACAGCGGTTCACACCATGGTGGAGTTGGCGGTTAGCCACGGCGCGCGGCTGCTGACGGGATGGCCGCTGCAGGGGCTGGACAAGACCGCCGCCGGCTACCGCCTGACCTCGGTCACGGGGGAAACGTTCGACGCCGGGAATGTGGTGATCAGCGCGGG
>JBKKDH010000284.1:0-15176 GCA_046708445.1 Arthrobacter sp. | reverse complement strand
CGCACTTGACTGGGGGTCAAGGGGTCGCAGGTTCAAATCCTGTCAGCCCGACCAAAATGCAAAAGCGCCCCGGAGAAATTTCTTCGGGGCGCTTTTGCATTCGCCGTCATTTCAGGAACTTTGAGGTCCGCCGGTCCGCCAGGACCTTTCCGTTGGTCTGGCAGGTGGGGCAGTACTGGAGCGAGGTGTCCGCGAACGAAACTTCGCGGACCGTGTCCCCGCATACCGGGCAGGACTCACCCGTCCGGGCGTGGACCCGCATGTGGCTCCGCTTGACGTCCTTCAGTTCGCTGGGCGGCTTGCCGCGGGCTTCGGCCAGCGCCGTACCCAGGACGCTGTGAATGGCATCGTAGAGAACCTGGACCTGCCCGCGGTCAAGGGACCTGGAGATCGCGAACGGCGATATTTTCGCGGCGTGCAGGATCTCGTCGCTGTAGGCGTTTCCGATCCCGGCAATCACACTCTGGCTCCGCAGGAGCCCCTTGACCTGTTGGGAACTGGTGCCAAGGATCCCCGCCAGCGTATCGGCGTCGAACTCCGCGCTGAAGGGATCCGGGCCAAGCGCGGCGATGCCCGGCACATCCTGGGGCTCGCGCACTACGTAGACTGCCAGGCTCTTCTTGGTGCCGGCTTCCGTGAGATCCATCCCGTGCCGGCCGGTGTCGCCGGAGAAGGACAGCCGGGCAGCGATATGCCCCTTGCCTTTTCGGAGCTCGATATTGTTGGGGGAGTCGGTGAAGCGGACCCAGCCGGCCCTTGCCAGGTGGAAGACGAAGGACAGGCCGTCAGCGTCGATGCTGACGAACTTCCCGTAGCGGCGGACGCCCGTTACGGCCCGGCCGTACAACTCGGTATAAGGCGGATCCGCCGTCTTCAGCACGGCGAAGGACACAATCTGGACCTTGTCGAGTACTGCGCCGCGCAGGTGGCCGTCCAGATAGCCAGCCAGGCCTGCAACCTCAGGAAGCTCGGGCATGCCCCCATCATGTCAGAATCCACCGCGAACGCCCCGGGTGTTGTGCCTATACTTTCAGCGGCGGCTTGTTTTGCAGGCCGCATTGACCTTGGTGTTTGACTCGACGAAAGGCCCCTGATGAGCAACATTCCCGAAGACCTGTCCTACACCGCAGAGCACGAATGGGTGTCCGCGCCCAACGCCGAGGGCGTGGTCCGCGTGGGCATCACAGACTTCGCCCAGGACGCACTCGGAGACGTTGTCTATGCACAGATGCCTGAAGTGGGTACAAAAATCATCGCGAACGAGGTAGTGGGTGAAGTCGAGTCCACCAAGAGCGTGAGCGACATTTACGCTCCGGTCAGCGGTGAAGTCGTAGCACGCAACGACTCCCTGGACACCGATTCCGCCCTGATCAACTCGGATCCCTACGGCGACGGCTGGCTCATTGACGTCAAACTGGCTGAAGCTGACGCCGTGGAGTCGTTGCTCAGTGCATCGGAGTACGAACAACAGGTAGGCTGAAAGCTAACCGGTTCATCCGGTCCGGCCAGGCGACGTCTCCGCACGTCAATGGCCGGATCCGGCGTCCGGAACCGGGTCTGCGAGGCAGGCCTGGAGGGGACATGTTGATTGCAGGTGACGCTGCAGCGGAAGAGGAGGAAGCCATGGTTGGCCACAAGCAGAACCCTGCCGATGGGGATTACGGTACAGGCAAGGCTTCGGAGACCACCTCGATCCATCTCACGCCCGTCACCGAAGAACCCACCATCACCCCGAAGCTCTCGATGGACGAGCGCAGCTCCGTGGAGGCGCTGCCCGCCGGGTCGGCGCTGTTGATTGCCCACAGTGGACCCAACGCCGGTGCCCGCTTCCTGCTGGACTCGGACGTTACCACCGCAGGACGCCACCCTGACGCTGACATCTTCCTGGACGACGTGACCGTCTCCCGCCGCCATGTTGAGTTCCGGCGCACGCCGCGCAGCTTCGAAGTGGTGGACAAGGGAAGCCTCAACGGCACGTATGTCAACCACGACCGCGTGGACAGTGTTGAACTGAAGTCCGGAAGCGAAGTCCAGATCGGCAAATTCCGCCTTACCTTCTACCTGAGCCCTGCCCGCGCTGCAGGCCGCGTCTGATCCCGGGTCAGTTGCCTGTGGCAATGGCACAACCGGAACGCCGGGGACCGCAGGTCCTGAACATCGGGGAAGTCCTCGCCCAGCTCAGCGGTGATTTTCCCGGAATGACTGCGTCGAAAATCAGGTTCCTCGAAGAGAAGGGACTCATCAACCCGCGCCGTACTCCGGCGGGGTACCGGCAGTACTCGGACGGGGACGTCGAACGCCTCCGCTTTGTCCTGGCACTGCAGCGGGACCAGTACCTTCCCCTTAAGGTCATCAAGGACTATCTCGACGCGATCGACAGGGGAGAGCGGCCCGAAAACCTTCCGCCCGGCGTCGTGGTTTCACCGCGGATCGTCTCCGACGAGTTGGCAGCCGAGCTGCAGAACCGCGGGCGGAAGCTCAGCGAGGAGCAGCTTCGGACCGAGTCCGGAGCCAGCGTCCCGCTGCTGCAGGCGCTGCTCAGCTTCGGGCTGATCAGCCACAGCAACGGCACTTTTGACGAACACGCGCTGCAGGTGGCGCGTGCCTGCGTCCAGCTGGAAAGCCATGGATTGGAGCCGCGGCACCTGCGGCCATTCCAGGCAGCGGCAGAACGTGAGTTCGGGCTCGTGGAGCGTGCAGTGGCGCCCCTCGCATCGCGCAAGGACTCTGCGTCCCAGGCCCGCGCGGCCGAAGCGGCCCGCGAAATCAGCGACCTCTGCCTCACCCTGCACCGGGCCTTGGTGCAGGACCACATCTCACGCATGGACATCTGATGATCGAAGTCGAGATTGTAGGGGTTCGGATCGAACTTCCTTCCAACCAGCCGCTGGTGCTGCTCCGCGAGATCCACGGCGAACGCCACGTGCCCATCTGGATTGGCACACCTGAGGCCAGCGCCATCGCCCTGGCACAGCAGGGCGTGGTCCCGCCCCGCCCCATGACCCACGACCTCCTCGTTGACGTCGTTGAATCCCTTGGCCACTCGGTGGTCAGCGTTAACATCGTCGCTGTCGAGGACAACATCTTTTACGGCCAGCTTCAGTTCGAGAACGGAACCACGGTCAGCTCACGTGCCTCCGATGCGCTGGCCATCGCGCTGCGGGCCAAATGCAGGATCTGGTGCGCCGA
This sequence comes from Arthrobacter sp., assembly GCA_046708445.1. Taxonomy (GTDB): domain Bacteria; phylum Actinomycetota; class Actinomycetes; order Actinomycetales; family Micrococcaceae; genus Arthrobacter. The sequence continues at coordinate 11,987 of JBKKDH010000284.1, read as the reverse complement.
TTCCGTGATGGATGAGGCAGGGGTCCGCATCACCGAACACGATGAAGGCGAGGACACCGAACCCGGGCCGACGGTCGACGAAGAACGTGAATTGCGCCGGTTCCGGGAGTTCCTGGACGACGTTGAACCGGAAGATTTCGACGGCTGACATCACATTAAGGTTAAAGTTGAGGCTGAAAGTTTCGACACGCCCCTCCAAACAGCCGAACATCTTTGACCTTGGGACCTCGCAGGCCTAACGTCGAAGGTATCAAGTTCCCATTGCTTACGGCAGCCGCGCAAGTCACACTGTAAGGTGCGACCCCAGGAAATTACATGCATGGACTTCGTGCCGGTTCAGGCTGCTGCAGTTTTCCCCGGGAGCTTATGACAAGGAGGATCCAGGTGAGTCCCAAAGGCGAAGCAGGCGAGCTAAAACAGCCCTCGACGGCTGGTGTTGCTGTGCCCGCGAGCGGTGCCCAGGGCCTCCTGTTTACCGAAGATCTTCCGGTCCTCGACGAAGACGCGGGTTACCGCGGACCGACTGCCTGCAAGGCGGCAGGGATCACCTACCGGCAGCTCGACTACTGGGCACGTACCGGCCTGGTGGAACCTGCGGTTCGTGGTGCTGCCGGTTCCGGTTCGCAGCGGCTGTACGGTTTCCGGGACATCCTGGTCCTGAAGGTGGTCAAACGGCTCCTCGATACCGGGGTATCGCTGCAGCAGATCCGTACTGCCGTGGAACACCTGCGGGAGCGCGGCGTGGAGGACCTCGCCCAGATCACGCTGATGAGCGACGGCGCCAGTGTCTATGAGTGCACGTCCGCCGACGAGGTCATCGATCTCGTCCAGGGTGGCCAGGGTGTGTTTGGCATCGCGGTGGGCCGAGTGTGGCGGGAGGTCGAAGGCAGCCTGGCGTCCCTCCCGAGCGAGCATGCGGTCGAACAGTCCTTTCCGGACGACGAACTCAGCAAGCGCCGTGCTGCCCGAAAGACCGGCTAATCCCTAGATATCAAAGGCCACCTTCCAAAGGAAGGTGGCCTTTTCCATGTGGTTCATGCCGCTCCGACTAGCGCTGGCTGCGGCTCCGCAGCCCGTTGCCGACGGCGAGGAGGTTTGCCAGCAGGGTATCAAAGAGGGCGGCAGCCGATTTCGCCGAGTCTCCCGGCCAGTGGTGCACCGGATGGGCCGCGCCCTGGATCTGTTGCCAGTTCGCCTGTTCCGGGATGCGGGGGCTGAGCAGGAGTTCGCCGAACATCGACTCCATCTCGGCAAGCCGGTAGGTGTGCTCGGAGGAGCCGGTGCGGACCCGGTTGGCCACGATGCCGGCCGGCGAAAGGTTCGGGGCGAACTCCTGCCGGAACAGCTGGATGGCCCGCATGGTCCGTTCGGTTCCCGCCACGGAGAACAGCCCCGGCTCGGCTACCAGGGCTACCTTGTCGCTCGCCGACCAGGCCATCCGGGTCAGGCCGTTGAGGGAAGGCGGGCAGTCGATCAGGACAAGCTCGTAGGCATCCGCGCCAGCTAGCACAGAGGAGAGCCGGCGGAGGTCGCGGCGGCCAAGGTCCGGGCGGTCGTAGATGCCGGTGTATGCGGAGCCGACGGCGACATCCAGGACAGCTGGCCCGGAACCGTTTGAATGCGTGCGGGCCGTCCAGCTGCTTCCCACCACGTTGTCAGCGAGTTTGGCCCTGCGCGGACTCTTGAGCATCCGCCCGATGTCCAGCTGGTCACCGGGCTGCACGCCCAGTGCCGTGGTCGCATCCGCGTGGGGATCGAGGTCCACCACCAGTGTGGGGATGCCTGCGGCAAGCGCCGCAGACGCCAATCCTGTGGTGACGGAAGTCTTTCCGACTCCGCCCTTGAGGCTGCTGATGCTGACTACTTGCACTTGAGAGACCAAAACCTAACGCCGGCTGCCGTGTTGGGGGTAATGTTTGCTCCGGCAGTGCCGAAGCCGGGCGGTTCCTGCCGCCCTACTCATCATATGTTGATGCGCCGGCGATTCCTGCTTTATCGGGCGTCGGCATGGCACCTTGGCATGATGGCAACGGCTGGTTTCCGGCGGTCCCGGTCAAAGCTCCCGGGACATGACGGTGAGTTCTGTGACGGTGGCCACAATGATTTGTATTTCTAAGCGCGGGTCTTAGACACTGTGACCACTTACCGATACACCCGCAATGATGCAGGAGAAGTATGTTTTCCAAGATTCTGGTGGCCAACCGCGGCGAAATCGCGATCAGGGCATTCCGCGCCGGCTACGAGCTGGGCGCCAAGACCGTTGCAGTTTTTCCGAATGAGGACCGTAACTCGATCCACCGCCAGAAGGCCGACGAGGCCTATCTGATCGGTGAGGAAGGCCACCCGGTCAGGGCTTACCTTGACGTGGCCGAGGTGGTCCGGGTGGCCAAGGAGTCCGGTGCTGACGCCATCTACCCTGGCTACGGCTTCCTCTCCGAGAACCCGGACCTGGCCCGCGCGGCGAAAGAGGCGGGCATCACGTTCGTTGGTCCGCCGGCTGAGGTCCTGGAGCTGGCCGGCAACAAGGTTGCCGCGCTGGAAGCTGCCCGGAAGGCCGGCGTCCCGGTGCTGAAGTCCAGCCAGCCGTCGAAGGACCTCGATGAGCTCATCGCCGCGGCCGACGAAATCGGGTTCCCCATCTTCGCCAAGGCGGTCGCCGGCGGCGGCGGGCGCTGCATGCGGCGCGTGGACACGCGCGAAGCCCTGCCGGAAGCCCTGCAGTCCGCCATGCGCGAGGCGGATGCGGCGTTCGGTGATCCCACCATGTTCCTGGAGCAGGCCGTCCTCCGGCCGCGGCACATCGAGGTCCAGATCCTCGCCGATGCCGAAGGCAACGTCATGCACCTCTTTGAGCGTGACTGTTCCATCCAGCGGCGCCACCAGAAGGTTATTGAAATTGCCCCGGCCCCCAACCTGGACGAGGGGATCCGCCAGGCGCTGTACCGCGACGCGGTCAAGTTTGCCAAGGCACTGAACTACGTCAACGCCGGAACCGTCGAGTTCCTGGTGGACACCGTGGGTGAACGGGCAGGCCAGCACGTGTTCATCGAGATGAACCCGCGCATCCAGGTGGAGCACACCGTCACCGAAGAAGTCACGGATGTGGACCTGGTGCAGGCGCAGCTGCGGATCGCTTCCGGCGAAACGCTCGCGGACCTGGGTCTCTCCCAGGAAACGGTCCAGCTCAAGGGCGCAGCGCTGCAGTGCCGCATCACAACCGAGGACCCGGCCAACGGGTTCCGGCCCGACGTCGGGAAGATCACCGGTTACCGCTCCGCCGGCGGCGCCGGTGTAAGGCTCGACGGCGGCACCGTGTACTCGGGTGCCGAAATCAGCCCGCACTTCGACTCCTTGCTGGTGAAGCTGAGCTGCCGCGGCCGCGATTACCCTGCCGCCGTGGCCCGTGCGCGCCGTGCCCTTGCCGAATTCCGCATCCGTGGCGTATCCACCAACATCTCGTTCCTGCAGGCTGTGCTGGACGACGCCGACTTCATTGCCGGCAACGTGGCTACCAACTTCATCGACGAACGCCCCCAGCTCCTGAAGGCCCGGGTTTCCGCTGACCGCGGCACCAAGCTGCTGACCTGGCTGGCCGAGGTCACGGTGAACAAGCCCAACGGCGAGCTCACCGTCCACTCGAACCCCGCGTCCAAGCTTCCTTCCGTGGCAGGCACGCAGCCCGCGCCGGGATCCCGCCAGCGGCTCCAGGAGCTTGGCCCTGAAGGCTTCGCCAAGGCGCTGCGTGAGCAGACAGCAGTGGCTGTCACGGACACCACCTTCCGCGACGCCCACCAGTCCCTGCTCGCAACTCGCGTCAGGACCCGCGACCTCGTAGCTGCGGGCCCGGCCGTCACTGCCCTGCTCCCGGAGCTGCTGTCCGTTGAGGCCTGGGGCGGCGCTACTTACGACGTGGCCCTGCGCTTCCTTGGCGAGGACCCGTGGGACCGCCTGGCCGCCCTCCGCAAGGCCCTGCCGAACGTCTGCCTCCAGATGCTGCTCCGCGGCCGCAACACCGTGGGCTACACCCCGTACCCCGAAGAGGTCACGGAGGCCTTTGTCAATGAGGCCGCCGCCACCGGCATCGACATCTTCCGGATCTTCGACGCCCTGAACGACGTCAACCAGATGGCCCCCGCTATCCGTGCAGTCCGGGCCACTGGCACCGCGGTCGCCGAGGTGGCCCTCTGCTACACGGGTGACCTGCTGAATCCGGACGAGAAGCTGTACACGCTCGACTACTACCTGGAGCTCGCCCAGCGGATCGTGGATGCCGGCGCGCACATCCTTGCCATCAAGGACATGGCCGGCCTGCTCCGTCCCGCTGCCGCCGCTAAGCTGGTCGCCGCGCTCCGTGAGCGCTTCGACCTTCCGGTCCACCTGCACACCCACGACACCGCCGGAGGCCAGCTGGCAACCCTGCTGGCAGCTGTCGACGCGGGCGTGGACGCGGTGGACGTAGCGTCTGCCTCGCTGGCCGGGACCACCAGCCAGCCCTCGGCGTCGGCCCTCGTGGCGGCACTGGCGCACACCCCGCGTGACACCGGGCTGAGCTTGGCAGCCGTGAGCTCCCTCGAGCCGTACTGGGAGGCCGTGCGGCGTGTCTACGCGCCGTTCGAGTCGGGCCTGCCGGGCCCCACCGGCCGGGTTTACCAGCACGAAATCCCGGGCGGCCAGCTCTCCAACCTCCGCCAGCAGGCCATGGCGCTGGGCCTGGGGGAGCGCTTCGAAGCCATCGAGGACATGTACACCGCGGCGGACCGCATCCTGGGCCGCCTGGTGAAGGTCACGCCTTCTTCGAAGGTGGTGGGTGACCTAGCGCTCCACCTCGTGGGACTGAACGCCGACCCCGCGGACTTCAACGAGAACCCGCAGAACTACGACATCCCCGATTCCGTCATCGGCTTCCTGTCCGGTGAACTCGGTGACCCGCCCGGAGGTTGGCCGGAACCGTTCCGGACCAAGGCCCTCCAGGGCCGCAGCATCAAGGTCCGCGACGTTGAGCTCAGCCCTGAGGACAGCGCCGCACTCCACGGCGATTCCAAGACCCGCCAGCACACGCTGAACCGGCTGCTCTTCGACGGCCCCACCAAGGACTACCTCAAGAGCGTGGAAACGTACGGCAACATCTCCGTGCTCGACACCAGGGATTACCTGTACGGCCTGCAGCGCGGGCAGGAGCACGAGATCCAGCTGGAAAAGGGCGTCCGCCTGATCGCCTCGCTGGAAGCTGTCTCCGAGCCGGACGAAAAGGGCATGCGCACTGTCATGTGCACGCTCAACGGGCAGTCCCGTCCCGTCGTCGTCCGTGACCGTTCAGTGGTGAGCAACGTCAAAGCCGCCGAGAAGGCGGACCCGGCCCAGCAGGGCCACGTTGCGGCGCCGTTCGCCGGTGCCGTAACCGTCACCGTCAAGGCCGGCGACACGGTCAATGCCGGTGACACCGTTGCCACCATCGAAGCGATGAAGATGGAAGCCTCCATCACGACGCCGGTGGGCGGCAAGGTCTCGCGCCTCGCCATCTCCACCGTTGAGCAGGTCCAGGGCGGGGACCTGCTCCTGGTAGTCGAGTAACGGACTTCACGGCTGCACGGTCGTAACCGCCTTAACTGAAAAGGTCCTCCCGGCTCACGCCGGGAGGACCTTTTCAGTTTGGTCAGCTACGCGTCAGTGACGGGGCGCGGCGTACATCTCTTCGATGACGGTGTCGAAGTCCTTCATCACCTGGGCCCGTTTGACCTTCATGGATGGCGTCAGGTGGCCCGACGCTTCGGTGAAGTCGGCGGGCACGATCCGGAAGGACTTGATGGCCTCAGCCTGGGACACGGAGTTGTTCGCGTGGGTGATGAGGTCCTGGACCGCGGCCTTCACCACAGGGCTCTCCACGGCCTCGTCAAGCGTGGTGGTGTTCGGCAGGCCATGGCGCTGGAGCCAGCCCGGGAGTGCCTCCTGGTCCAGGGTGACCAGCGCACCGATGAACGGCCGGTTGTCTCCGACCACCAGGACCTGGGACACCAGTGCGTCGGCGCGGATCTGGTCTTCGAGCAGGGCAGGAATGACGTTCTTGCCTCCTGCGGTGACGATGATTTCCTTCTTGCGGCCGGTGATCCACACAAAGCCATCGTCATCGAGGCGGCCGATGTCGCCGGTGCGGAACCAGCCATCGGAAAATGTCTCGGCCGTCAGGTCCTCACGCTTGTAGTAGCCGTGCATGACGCAGACACCCTTGGCCAGGATCTCGCCGTCCTCGGCAATCTTCACGGAGTTGCCGGGCAAGGGTTTGCCGACCGATCCGATCTTGATCAGCGACGGAGTGTTGACCGAGATGGGGGCTGTGGTTTCAGTCAGGCCATAGCCTTCCAGCACCTGGAGCCCGATGCCCTGGAAGAAGTGGCCCAGCCGTTCGCCGAGGGGACCGCCCCCGGAGACCGCGTGCGCAACATGGCCACCCATGGCCGCGCGCAGCTTGCCGTAGACCAGCTTGTCGAACAGGGCGTGGCGCAGCTTCAGTCCAAGTCCCACGCGTCCGGCCTGCCGCGCCTTGGAGAAGGCAATGGCGGTATCGGCTGCCCGGTGGAAGATGGCGCCTTTCCCACCGTCTTCCGCCTTGGTCAATGCTGAGTTATAGACCTTCTCAAACACCCGGGGCACGGCAAGGATGAAAGTGGGCTCATAGCTCTGCAGGTCAGCGAGCAGGTTCTTGATATCAGGCGTGTGCGCCACCGTGGTTCCGGCAGCCATGGCCAGGACGGAGATGAACCGCGCGAAGACGTGTGCCAGCGGCAGGAACATAATGGTCTTGGCGTTCTCGTGGACGATCTCGCCAATGATTGCCAGCGCATTGTCCGACAGTTCGACAAAGTTGCCATGCGTGAGTTCGCAGCCCTTGGGGCGGCCCGTGGTTCCGGACGTGTAGATAATGGTGGCGATGTCGTCCAGGTTGGCGGCACTGCGCCGGGCCTCGAGGTCGGCGTCACTGATGTCCCGGCCTGCTTCGCGGACGGCGTCCAGGCCGCGGCCTTCGAGTTGCCACACATGCTGCAGGGCCGTCAGCCCTTCCGAGGTGGCCGCCTGCCGGATGATGTCCTCATGGTGGGCGGCTTCGCCGAACGCGGCCACCGCGCCGGAGTCGCCGAGGTTCCAGGCGACCTGTGACGGGGACGAGGTCTCGTAGATCGGGACCGACACGCCACCGGCGAACCAGACGGCGAAGTCCACCAAAGCCCACTCGTACCGGGTGCGGGACATGATTCCCACCCTGTCCCCGGCGTTGACGCCGCTGGCCATGAGGCCTTTGGCCAGCGCCTGGACGTCGGCAAGGAAGTCCTTCGCAGACACGTCCTGCCAGGCGCCTGCTGAGTCCAGCCGCGAGAAAAGCGAGGGGTTGCTGGGCTTGGCTGCCTGACGCAGCACGAGGTCGGTGATGTTGGTTTCAGGTGGGACAACAACCAGCGGCGGAACGCTGAATTCGCGCACTATAGCTCCTTTGATATCCGTAGGCCCGGACAGGGTATGTCTAACACTAGTACGCCTGTACCCGGCAGTGCAGTAATAAACCTACTGGCCAGTAACTTACGCGTCAATGCGGGGCGTTCCATGGGCCGCGCGATGCCGGGGAGGCGCCTTCCATCGGCCTAGAATGAGGAACTATGTATGAACCGCCCCCCGGCGCCCAGGCCGGCCCCCTCCGACGCCCGGCGCCCTGGAAACGGCGGCCACCCACCCTTCCTGCCCGGTCACGGCCAGTAGCAGCGTTCCGTGAGCACCTCCGGCTGGGCCGGAAGGGACTCGCCATCGGAATCGACATCGGCGGGACCAAGGTGGCCGCGGGGGTTGTGGATGCTGACGGCAGGATCCTCAGTGAAGCGCGGCGCTCAACCCCCGGCAGTGATCCCAGGGCTGTGGAGCGCGTCATCGTCGAGTTGGTTGAAGAGCTGGGCGCGGGGCACCGCATCTGGTCTGTTGGCATTGGGGCGGCAGGATGGATGGACCTCGACGGCGGCACCGTCCTGTTCAGCCCCCACCTCGCCTGGCGCAACGAGCCTTTGAGGGAAAACCTCCAGCGCCTCCTGCGCAGGCCCGTGCTGCTCACCAACGACGCCGACGCCGCGGCCTGGGCGGAGTGGCGGTTTGGTGCAGGGCAGGGCGAGAGCCGGCTGGTCTGTATCACCCTGGGGACGGGAATCGGTGGCGCGATGGTGCTTGACGGGCGGGTCGAGCGCGGACGTTTTGGCGTGGCGGGGGAGTTCGGCCACCAGATCATCATGCCCGGCGGCCACCGGTGCGAGTGCGGAAACCGTGGTTGCTGGGAGCAGTATGCCTCCGGCAACGCGCTGGGGAGGGAGGCGCGGATTCTGGCCCAGGCAAATTCACCGGTGGCACAGGAGCTGATCGCGGCCGTTGACGGACACGCCGGGGCGATCACCGGCGCGATCGTCACGGACCTTGCCCTCGCCGGCGACGCCGCGTCCCGGGAACTGCTCGACGAAGTCGGCGAATGGCTGGGCCTGGGACTTGCGAACCTGGCAGCCGCGCTGGATCCCGGCCTGTTTGTCATCGGTGGCGGCTTATGCTCTGCCGGCGACCTCTTGGTGGAGCCGGCGAGGAAGGCGTTCGCCAGGAACCTCACCGGCCGGGGCTTCCGCCCGGCGGCCGGCATCGAACTTGCCGCACTGGGACCCAATGCGGGACTGATCGGGGCGGCGGACCTGTCCCGGGTCAGCAGCCGGATGCGCAGCTGAGGGCCCGAAAGGCCTAGACCCGGGCCCCGTCGTCGTTCTCGTCCTTTTCCTGGGGGAGCTTCATGATCAGGTAGACCACCGCCAGGACAAACACCGCCACAATGCCCAGGATGGCCAGCAACGGGGCGGAACGCCAGAACATCGCGGAAAGTAGCAGCGCCACCGGCCCTCCCACGGCGCCCAGCCACGCGAGCATGGTCAGCGGGTCCGTCCCGGCGAGGCTTGGCGGATCCTCCGGCACGAAGCTGCCGTCGTCGTCGTCCGCAGTGTAGTCCCGCGGGCCCTGCCCGGAATCCTCACCGCTCGCCGGAACTCCAGGCGATGCGGCAGCCAACCGCTCCGCTGCTGACAGCTCGGTCGGGCCGGACGGTGCCAGCCCCAACGGGTCAAAATCCCGGAAGCTGGCGGCACTGCCGTTCTCTCCCGCGCCGGCCGGGCCAGGAGCCGTACTTTCGGTGGAGGCTGCCTCAGCCGCTGCATCCGGCGGATCGGCCTGGACCGGGCGGATCGCCGCGGCGGGGCCGGATGCCGAACCTTCCAGGCGCGCCACAAGGTCCAGCCACACGGCGTCGTCCTGGTTGGCACTCGGATCCGGGGAACCGGGGTCGGGCCTAGTCATGGGCGGTGCCCTCCTGGCTGGTGGCAGCCACTTGGTGGTCTGATGCTGCGGGGCTGTTGCCGGGGATGATCGAACGGATGAACTCCACCGAGCCCTCGAAGATCTGTTCCGCGTCGTTGTCCAGGGTTGCCACGTGGTAGCTGTTCTCCAGGCGGGTCAGCTGCAACGGGGCATTGGTGAGGCCACGGCGCAGTGCCACGATGCTTGAGTCTGACACCACGTGGTCCACGCTGGAACGGAAAACACGCACGGGCGCGGTGACCCGGGGGAGCAGCCGGATGGTGTCCTTGAATAACTTGTTGAGCTCGTGGGCGGCAGCCACCGGGGTCCGGGGGTAGGCGCCCTCGTCCATGCCGGGTTTAAGGATGTCGTTGGCGATAGCCGGCGTGCTCTTAAGCACCAGCTTCAGGATGCCGGCCAGGGGTGCGCGGGGATCATCAATGACAAGGCCGGGGTTGACCAGGATGACCCCGGCAACGGGCCTGGTGGCCGCGACCCGCAGTGCCAGGGCGCCACCCATGCTCAGGCCAGCAGAAAAAACATGGTCGCACTCGGCGTCCAGTTCCAGGTACGCGTCGTCCAGGGCACCGTGCCATTGGGTCCAGCGCGTCTGCGCCAGTTCCTGCCAGGTGGTGCCGTGGCCGGGCAGCAGCGGCATCCGCACGGCGAAACCTGCCTCAGCCAGGGCCTCGGCCCAGGCCCGCAGCCCGTGCGGGCTGCCGGTGAAGCCATGCGAGAGGACCACGCCAATGCGTGGTCCGTCAGCGCGGAAGGCACTGCGGAACGGACTGTGGTCCGGAAGCGCTGTCATAAAGTCTCCGACGTAATGGGGCGGTTGGCATGCTCAAGGAAGAACGCGGTGGATTTGGCAAAAATTTCGGGGGCATCGGCGTCCAGGGTAGCCACATGGCTGCTGTTCTGCAGGTCCACGACGGCCACCAGGTGCCCGCCCAGCCGCCGCCTCAACATGGCCAGCGACGATGGCGGAACCACGGCGTCGGTCCTTGATTTGAACACCTGTACCGGCGCGGAAACCCGCGGAAGGCCCCGGATGGCAGCGCCGAAGAGCCTTTTCAGCTGGTGAACGGCGGCCAGGGGAGTCCGGGAATAGTCTCCGTCGTCTGTGACGGCGGCTGTGGACTGGTCCTCCTGGATGGGCAGGGTGGTCTGCTGGAAATACTTCAGCACTCCGATGACCCGCACCCGGCGGTCATAGAAACTGAGGCCGGGGTTGACCACGGAGACGCCTGCCACGGTGTGCCGGGATGCGGTCAGCAACGCTATGGCCCCGCCCATGGACAGGCCGGCCACGAAGCACGTGTCCGTGCGGGCGGCGAGATCCATGTAAGCCGCTTCAAAGGAGCGGTGCCAGTCCTGCCAGTTACAGCGGGCCAGCTGCCTCCAGTCGGTCCCGTGCCCCGGGAGAAGCGGCACGGAAACTGCGAAGCCTTGGGCCGCGAGGTGTTCAGCCCACGGCAGGACACTGAGGGGACTCCCTGTGAACCCGTGGCAGATGGCGATTCCGGTCTTCGCATTTGGCCCGTGGCCGGGGTAGCTGAAAGCGGCAGGCCGGGGCGGGATGCTGCTTTCTGTCATGACTCCATCGTGTCACTGTTCGGGACAAATCTCACTAGAGTAGGGTTGCAGTGGAATGCTGGCCCTGCCCGATTCAGTGCTGGCCGGCTGCCTTCCGGAGAGGTTCGTCACGTGTTCTATTGGGTCATGAAAAGGATCTTCCTGGGTCCGGTGCTGCGGCTCCTGTTCCGCCCCTGGGTCAAAGGCCTGGACAACGTCCCGGCGGAGGGCGCAGCCATCATCGCCTCCAACCACCTGTCATTCTCCGATTCCATTTTCATGCCGCTCATGGTGACCCGCCCGGTGATCTTCCTGGCCAAATCCGAGTACTTCACGGGCACCGGACTCAAGGGCCGGCTGACGGCCCTGTTCTTCCGGCTGACCAACCAGCTTCCCATGGACAGGTCCGGCGGCGCCGCGTCGGCTGTTTCGCTCCACGCCGGCATGGACGTCCTGACCGGCGGCGGCCTGCTCGGAATCTACCCCGAAGGCACGCGCAGCCCGGACGCCCGCCTTTACCGGGGCAAAGTCGGTGTGGCACGGCTCGCACTGCAGGCCGGGGTTCCTGTTATTCCCGTGGCCATGATCGGAACGGACAAGGTCCAGCCCATCGGCAAGCGCCTGCCCAACATCCGCCGGATCGGCATGATCTTTGGGGAGCCGCTGGACTTCAGCCGGTACCAGGGGCAATCCGAAGACCGCCTGGTGCAGCGCAAGGTGACCGACGAGATCATGTTCGAGCTGATGAGGCTTTCCGGCCAGGAGTACGTGGACGAATACGCCGCTGTTGTGAAGCTGCGGCTCGCGGGCAAGCAGGACGAACCGGCGACGGACAGCGACACCGGCGCCGCTGAAAAGACTGGCACCGGCTCCGGCGGCCCTTCCATACCGGAGCCGCAGGACGACGACGGGACCCCTGCGGCCGGCTGATGTGACGCCGGCCGCCGCCGCGCCTGACGGCCGGGTGTCCGGATGAGCCTTAGTGACACTAGTCTTAGAGGGTGACTGAGCTATCCGCAAAACCCGCCTTCTCGCTGTCCAGTTCCGCCCAGAGC
>JBKKDH010000283.1:0-2649 GCA_046708445.1 Arthrobacter sp. | reverse complement strand
CGTAGTCACCGTCTCCTGGGTCAACGACGACGTTGCGATCGCCCTCGGAGTGGTCCCGGTGGGCGTCCCCAAGAACGAGTGGGGCGGCAACGAGCAGGGCTCCACGCCCTGGAAGGACGCAGCCCTGGAGGAACTCGGTGCGGGCTTCGGCTCGGACAAGGCTCCGGTCCAGTTTTCTGAGGCCGACGGCGTCAACTTCACCGAGATTGCCAAGCTCACCCCGGACGTCATCCTGGCCGCCTACTCCGGCTTGACCGAAGAGGACTCCACGAAGCTCAGCGAGATCGCGCCCGTGGTGGCCCACCCTGAGATCGCCTACGGAACGTCATGGCAGGATTCCACCTCCATCATCGGCAAGGCCCTGGGCAAGGAAGCTGAAGCCACCAAGCTCATCTCCGACACCGAGGCCACCATCAAGGAAAAGGTCTCCAAGTACCCGCAGATCGAAGGCAAGAGCTTCATCTACGGCAATCTGGAGCCCGCTTCGGCTGAGGGCGTCAACGTCTACACCGCCAACGACAACCGCCCCCGCTTCCTGAGCGAGATCGGCATGAAGCTCGCTTCCGTTGTGGAGGAGAACTCGAAGGGCTCCAAGGAGTTCTTCATCCCTTGGTCCGCTGAGAAGGCCAACGAGCTCGAATCCGACATCTTCGTCACCTGGGTTCCGGACGCCGCCACCACCGATTCCATCAAGTCAGACCCGCTGCTCGGCCAGATCCCGGCCATCCAGAAGGGCGCCCTGGTTGCAGATTCGGACAACACCCTGACGCTCTCCATCTCGGCCTCTTCCCCGCTGAGCCTGCCGTGGTCGCTGGACACGTTCCTGCCGCAGCTTGCTACCGCAGCGGATGCAGTGAAGTAAGCACCGTCCCATGACGGAAAGTACGACGGCGGCACCCGCCGGAGCGCGCGAACTGGCAGATAATGCCCCCAAAACCGCAAAAACACGGCACCATCTGCCAGTTCGCGCCGGTTGAAACGTTCGCGCCGGCGGGAAGGCCAGAACCAGGCAGGCCGCCTGGCTGCTGGCCGCCGTCGTCGTACTTGCTTTGTTGACGGCCGCTTCCTTGGCCATCGGCGCCCGGGGGCTTTCCCTGGCTACCGTGTGGCAGGCCCTCACGCAGTTTGACCCCGCCAACGGTGACCACGCCGTGGTCCACGCCCGCATCCCACGCACCGTCCTCGGCATCCTTGCCGGCGGTGCCCTGGGCCTTGCCGGCGCTGCCATGCAGGGCGTCGCCCGGAACCCGCTGGCAGATCCGGGCATCATGGGTGTCAACGCCGGAGCCGCGCTGGCCGTGGTCACCGGAATCTACCTCTTTGGCGTCACCTCCCTCAGCGGTTACATCTGGTTCGCCTTCATCGGCGCCGCGGCCGCCGCCGTCGTGGTTTACCTCATCGCGTCAATGGGCCGGGACGGTGCGACGCCGGTCAAGCTGGCCCTCGCCGGCGCCGCGCTCAGCGCCGGCCTGTATTCCCTCATGAGCGTCATCCTTGTCTCCAGCCAGGACACGCTGGACCGTTTCCGCTTTTGGCAGGTCGGCGGGATCGCGGGCCGCGAATGGTCCGTGGTGCTCCCGGGCCTGCCGTTCCTGGCCGTCGGGGCGCTGATCGTTCTTTCCACCGGCCGCATCCTGAACAGCCTGGCTCTCGGTGACGACATCGCCCGCGGCCTCGGCCAGAGGGTGGGCCTGACCCGGGGCATGACCGCACTCGGCATTGTGCTGCTCTGCGGCTCCGCGACGGCGCTGGCCGGGCCCATCGGATTCGTTGGCCTGGTCATTCCGCACGCGGTCCGGTCGCTCACCGGCCCCGATTACCGCTGGATCCTGCCGTTCTCCCTGGTGCTGGCCCCGGCACTGCTTCTGGGTGCAGACGTCATCGGCCGCGTGGTGCTGCTCCCGGGCGAGGTCCCGGCCGGCATCATGACGGCCCTGGTGGGTGCGCCGGTCTTCGTCTGGCTGATCCGCCGCGGCAAGGGCGTGGGACTATGAGCATCTCCACTCGGCGCGAACTGGCAGATAATGCCCTCAAAAACGCGAAAACAGGGGATTATCTGCCAGTTCGCGCGTCCCTGCTGCGCCGGACCATCCTGAACCGGACCGCCGTCCTGGCCCTCGCCGTCGTCCTCCTCTTCGCCGCCACCATACTGCTGGGCAGCTACACGGTGACCATCCCGGACTTTTTCAAGATCCTGATCGCCCACCTCACTGGCGGCGAGAGGATACCGGGCGCCAGCTTCATCGTGATGGAGAACAAGCTGCCCCGGGCGGTCATCGGCATCATGATCGGCACCGCCTTCGGCCTGTCCGGCGGACTCTTCCAGACCATGCTCCGCAACCCGTTGGCCAGCCCCGACGTGATCGGCATCAGCTACGGCGCCAGCGCGGCGGCCGTCACCGCCATCGTCGTCTTCGGTGCCACCGGCCCGGCAGTGTCCGGTGCGGCATTCGGCGGCGCGCTGGGCATCGCAGCGCTCATCTACGCCATCTCCCGCGGACCGGCGCTGGGCTCCGGCGGCGGCAACCGGGGCAATGCCGCCGGCAGCCGGCTGATCCTTGCCGGAGTGGGCATCGCCGCAGCCCTGCATGCGGTGGTCAACTTCCTGATGACCCGCGCGGACATCCGCACGGCAGCAGACGCGCTCGT
>JBKKDH010000282.1:0-3306 GCA_046708445.1 Arthrobacter sp. | reverse complement strand
TGGTAGCAGGGCTCAGTCTTCCGATTGCACCGGGAGCCCGCCGTCTGCGACTGTCCTAACTGATAGTTCATGGCAGACGGGCAGTTATAGCCCCGCTTCTGGAGTCGTCTGTATCTGGAACACTCCGTTGGGGGCTCCCAGTAGTATGAACTTCCCTAGGGAAGTTTGCGCTGCCGCTCCAACCGGCGATTGTAGCCGCATTGAGCAATGGTGTTTCACGTGAAACAGGAACCGGCGTCTTCCGTGTGATATCGCCCTCGTCAGCATTTCGCCCGAAGTAGCCAGGAGTAGTCGAGCACCCGGTGCGTTCGCCTGGCCGAAATATCAGCGAGGTTCTAGCAAGGAACGTTTCCGTGCGGTGGCAGATTTCTCAGCGTGCGGGGAACGGATGGTCGGCTGCCTTTGCCTGGCTGGATCTCCCTCATTCAAATATCCCTGGTTCTTTCAATAGACATGAGCCGTTCCGCCATCCGATCCCTGGGACCCCCGTTAGGGCAGATCCTCCGCGCGGAGTGGGCTGGGTTAGGCGAAACAGCAGAGCAGGAGTTGGCGCTGTTCCGTGGATCGCTCAAGGGTAGCTGCCCCTAGGTCCAGGCGGCCTCTCCACCTGACTCGGACAGAGGCCGAAAGAAATGCAGAGGGGATCCGGTACAGATGGCTGGAAGTCTTCGGGAATTGGCGCGGACAAGGCCCGCGACTGCCGGGTACTCGCAGGGGGCGGCGTGGGTGGGCTGGTGGAGTTGGCCGGGATGGCGATTGCTTCAGCCGACCCAGCCTCGGGCTGCGATGGACGAGGCCTCTGTCTTTGATTCCCTAGCGGCGATGACTGATATCAAGAGTTCAGCGTCTGCCTGTGACGGCAGGGACTGCCTCGGTGCAGTCCACGGACAAGACTGTCCGTTTTACCTCTCTGGAAATTAGCCTGAGCTGGTTGTTCGTCGCATTCCAGTGACCGCCGGGGCTGCATCCTGATGGACGCAGCTACTCCGACACTCACGGGTCGCGGCGTGTTTCACGTGAAACATTCAGACTGGGCGGTCCTACCCTATTGATAGTGGAACCACGCCAGGGGGCGACCAGTCATGTTTCACGTGAAACACGCCTAAGAACGCCGGCTTCGGGGCGGTCCTTTGGTGTTGCCTCGAACAAGGAGTCACGCTACGGCCCTTACGGTTGTGAATGCACTAGGGGAAACAGAGTGACTAGTGCGGCGGCGCGCACCGGCCCAAAGCTGAGATCACCTACATCGTCGTGACGCAGGAACTTGCCCTAGCGTTTTTGGCTCGAACTGGACGAGTTGATCCGGATGAGTATGAGGGCCGTGCCAGTTGAATAGCGAGACTGTTCAATGGCCAAGTACGTTCTTGACGAAAGGTGCCGGTACCATCAGTTTCCAAACGGCGAGCTAGCCCCTGGGTTACTGGGTAAATCACCGATCCCAATTCTGAGCGACCGCTGCAGAGTAGACGTTGAATTGAGGCTTGGGCGTCACGGCGCGGCGAAGAGTTTGGTGCGCCATCTTCCATGCACTGAACTTGCGGAGCGCTTCCATCCATGCGGAACCTCCCAGTTGCCCAAGCCGATGGCAAGTCATGTTTCACGTGAAACACTCGACTTGCACCGCCCATAGGGTTTCGCAGTCCTTAACCGCTGTCGCCCCCAAGACCGCACGCCGGCTCGCTCGGTGTCACTCAGAGGGGGTCACGGGGCAGATTTGATATGTATTGAACCTAAAGCGATTGCTTCCATCCTTTGGGATTAGGCGAACACACGCCGGCCCTGAGAAACAAACCAATTAAAGACGGATGGCCACCGCTTGAAAGCGGCGGCCATCCGAAGAGCGGCTGAACGAAGAGCTCAGTCTCCAGAAACGTCCTAGGACAAAACGTCCGCGAATTCCTTCTCAAAGAACTGCTTGGGCTTAGCGCCGATCACCGTGTTCTTGACCTGCCAATCCTGGAACAGGTAGACGGCGGGAATGGACGTGATGCCATATTCAGCGGCGATGGCCGGGTTGTCGTCAACGTTGACCTTGACGACGTTGACCTTCTCGCTGTACTCCACGGAGATCTCGTCCAGGATGGGGCCCAGCTTGCGGCAAGGGCCGCACCACTCCGCCCAGAAGTCGACGATGACCGGCTTGTCCGCCGACAGGACATCCGTGCCGAAACTTGCGTCAGTTACTTCTTTTGCGTTGCTCATAACCTTGTCTCTCTCTTCGAAGGGTGAAAACGCGAATTACGCGTGAAGGTCTGCGAGGTAGTGCTCCACATCAATGGCGGCCACACAGCCTGAACCGGAGGCGGTGATGGCCTGACGGTAGGTGGGGTCCACAACGTCTCCGGCCGCGAACACGCCGGGAATGCTGGTCTTGGAACTGCGGCCCTCGACGGCGATGGTGCCGGCGGGCGTGATCTCCAGGGTGTCCTTCACGAGCTCAGTGCGGGGGTCGTTGCCGATTGCCACGAAAACCCCGGTGACAGCGAGGTCGGAGATGGAGCCGTCCAGGAGGTTCTTGATCTTCAGGCCCGTAACCTTGTTGTCACCAACGACATCGTCCACGGTGCTGTTCCAGACGAAACTGATCTTTTCGTGGGCCAGCGCGCGGTCAGCCATGATCTTTGAGGCCTTCAACGACTCGCGGCGGTGGACGACGGTGACTGACTTGGCGAACTTGGTCAGGAACAGTGCTTCTTCCATGGCGGAGTCTCCCCCGCCGATGACTGCGATGTCCTGGTCTTTGAAAAAGAAACCGTCGCAGGTTGCACACCAGCTGACGCCGTGGCCGGAGAGGCGTTTTTCGTTGGGCAACCCGAGTTCGCGGTAAGCGGATCCCGTCGATAGGATGATCGCGCGTGCCTGGAATGTTTCACCCGTGGCGATGGTGACGGTCTTGACGTCGCCCTCAAGCTGCAGTGCGGTGACGTCCTCGAACTGGATCTCCGTGCCGAACCGCGCCGCCTGCTTCTCGAAGTTCTCCATTAGGTCCGGGCCCATGATGCCCTCGGGGAACCCCGGGTAGTTTTCAACGTCGGTAGTGTTCATCAGTTCTCCGCCGGCGGTGACGGAGCCCGCCAGAAGCAAGGGCTTGAGGTTGGCACGCGCCGTGTAGACGGCTGCCGTGTAACCAGCCGGGCCCGAGCCGACGATGATGACATCACGTACTTCGGACGCGGTGTTTTCTGCGTTGCTCACTAAACGGTGAACCTCTTCCTTAATTGATGCGCCACCCGTGGAGGTGGCCACATGGCACAACTGAATCGCGATGCTGAATATTCCGGGCGCCGGCAAACGAAGGAACTATCC
>JBKKDH010000281.1:0-4196 GCA_046708445.1 Arthrobacter sp. | reverse complement strand
CCTTGCCGCCGTGCCACGCGTTCTTCCAGTTCTACGTCGCGGACGGCAAGCTGTCCTGCCAGCTGTACCAGCGCTCCGCGGACATGTTCCTGGGCGTTCCGTTCAACATTGCCTCCTACGCGCTGCTGACCCACATGGTGGCGCAGCAGGCGGGGCTTGATGTTGGCGAGTTTGTCTGGACCGGCGGGGACGTCCACATCTACGAGAACCACATGGACCAGGTCCTCAAGCAGCTGGAGCGCGAGCCCTACGAGTACCCGCAGCTAATGATCACCCGGAAGCCGGCGTCGATTTTTGACTACACACTGGAGGACTTCGAAGTGGTCGGTTACCAGCACCACCCCACGATTAAGGCTCCGATCGCCGTATGAGCACCGAAAACACCGCAGATCCCCAGGCCTTCACGGAGGAGCTCGCCGGTTCCGTCACCGGCGTCGGCCTGGTCTGGGCCCAAACGTCCGGCGGAGTAATCGGCAAGGACGGCGACATGCCGTGGAACCTGCCGGAGGACCTGAAGCACTTCAACCGGCTCACCATGGGGCACCCGGTGATCATGGGCCGCAAGACGTGGCTGTCGTTCCCGGACAAGTACCGTCCGCTGCCGGGCCGGACCAACATCGTCATCACCCGGCAAAAAGGCTGGGGCGAGTCACCCGAGGCGGAGGGCGCCGTCGTGGTCCCTTCCCTGGATGACGCCCTCCTGGAATCCCAGTTCGTCGAAGGCGGCGAGACGGTGTGGATCCTAGGCGGCGGCGAGGTCTTCCGCCAGTCCACCGATCTCGCCAACGTCGCGGTGGTCACCACCATCGATATGGAGGCCGACGGCGACACCTTCGCCCCCGAGCTTGGCGAAACGTGGGAAGCGGCTGCGTCGGTTCCGCCGGACGGCTGGCTCACGGCTGCCAACGGGACTCAGTACAGGTTCACCAAATGGGTACGGACGGCAGGCTGAGATGCTGAAGAAACCGGAAACCCTCTTTGTCCTCG
Source organism: Arthrobacter sp. (assembly GCA_046708445.1). Lineage (GTDB taxonomy): Bacteria > Actinomycetota > Actinomycetes > Actinomycetales > Micrococcaceae > Arthrobacter. Next base: position 3,209 of record JBKKDH010000281.1, on the reverse strand, counting down.
GGTATATGCTGCTGCCGCTGCTGGCCCTGCTGTCCGCCATTGTTGGCCTGACCATGATCCTTGGCGGCAACAAGATCGCCGGCGCCATTGTGCTGGTGGTGGTGACGCAGGTGTTCGCATTCGGTGCCTTCTACGCGTTGCGTGCGCGTAAGGCTGCCGTGCTGGAGGAAAGCGACCGCGGCTGACGGGTCTTGCCGGTGGCCGGATGGGGAGGACAGCCCATCGCGGCCGTAGGGATCCGATATTAGAGTTGTGCGGGCAGCCTGAACGAAATTTGCTGCAGAGACATTTGGGGGATGATGCCTTGTGGCAGGAAACATGTGGGGCGCCGACGTCGCCGAGCTCCGGACGTTGGCGCAGCAGTTCGGCAAAGCGTCCGACACCCTGCTCCAGCAGTCAAGCCTGCTGAGCAACCAGATCAACAACAACCCTTCTTGGAAGGGCCAGGATGCTGCCATGTTCCGTTCCGACTGGAACGGAAGCCACCGGGCACTGATTCAGCAAGCGGCGTCTGCGCTCAAGCAGGAGTCCAAGAAACTGCTGGAGAACGCCAACGAGCAGGAGAAGGCGAGCAATGCGGCGCCCGGATCCGGCGGAGGACCTGGTGTCTCCGCAGGCCAAAACGGAACCCCGGGAAACGGCGGAGTTGAGGCAGCGGACGGCCCTTCCCGTGATCCCTATTTTTGGGAGCACGAGGAGGACGACACTTGGTGGGACACTTACGTGGCAAAGCCGTGGGATGTCTACAAGGTGGTACCGGATACACTTCGAACGATGAGTTTGCCCTTTCAGGCAGGCACCGAACTTGCCAGCTGGCATAACGCCTTCAATTTCGCCGGAACCACCAACAAGTTCTGGGATACGTTGGACTCGCCGCTATTTACCAAGGCCGCCAAGTCCCTGCACAATGCAGCAATTCTGACCGAGGGCTCAGAAGAGGTGTTTGCGGCGCTCAAAGGTGTGAAGAACGTTGGAAACCTCCTGGGCGGCGCCGGCGCGGTGATCGACGCTGGCAGCGCAATCAACAGTTTTTCCAAGGGTGAGGTAGGTGACGGCCTGTGGAGCGGGACGAAGGCCGTCTTAGGGGCAGCCGCTCTCTTCCCTGGTCCCCAGCAGCCTTTCCTGGTTGCCGCCAACATAGGGATTGCCGTATGGGAAAACCGGGAAAAGATCGCCGACGGCGCAGAATGGGTGTCCGACAGGGTCAGTGAGGGCGTCACCGCTGTGGCCAAGGATCCGGCAAAGCTTCTTCCCTGGAACTGGTGAAAATTGACTTCGTTAGGAGATATGAAAAATGAGCGCTGAGACCATCGAGGACACCGGCCTTTCGCCAGCTGGCTATGGGATTGCCGAGTTGTTGTACCTGCTCGGATGTTACGACACCGCAAGCACCAGGAAATCCGCCGATGCGCTGATGCTCCAGTGGCCCTCGAGCAGCGACGACTTGCGTGTTGCGGGGACGTCATCGTTGCTCGCGCGGCAACAGCTCAAAATCGAGGGCGACGAACTGGTACCAACAGGGCTGGCCCTGGCCATTGCCTATGCGCTGGGGAATGCCACGCGCTGGACCAGTGCCTCATTCCTTTCGGATGACGCACCCCAGGCGGCGATCTTCATTCACGCTCCGGACTTAGCGGCATTCCTCCAGCCCCGTGGACTGGGCGGCTGGTTTGCCCAGGTCCAAATGCCCAGCCACAGTATCGCTGAAACTTTGGCAAAGCTCGCTGCCGAGCATTGTTCCCACGCCACGAATGCAAAGGTGGTACTTTCTTCGACAACTGACGGTTCCTCGGCCCGGAACGTCATTCTCCGTGCATCCGGGGACCGCTGGGAAGCCGCACTCAGCCGTGGTGATCAACGCGCCGTGCCACTGGGCGGGACACTGAGCATGGCCGAAGTTGAAAGTCTCTTGAACGAACAACTCCTCGGATAGGAACATCGTTATGAAACCTGACCGTGAAGTCTTCCGTCGACCCGACGGCACCCCATATGATCCAAACCGCTTCAATGTGCGCCAGTACGAGGAGCAATACGGTCCGGGCGGAGTCCCGGAAGGGTACTCCATGGATGCTATAACACCCGTGCAGAGCCCCAGGTTGATCACGGGAGTAGGCATCTTCCTGATAGTCATGGCCGGGATCATGGTCTATGGGGCGTTCGCGGCTGCAGGTGAGCCCGGCCTGTCCGTCTATGCGGCAGTCGTGGCGGCACTGAGCTTGGCCGGGGCCGTCTGGGCGTTCATCATGGCGTCTCGCCGCCGGCGGTGGTTGCGGGAACAGTCAAAGGCCAGGGCCGACCGTGCTTCCTGACCGGATCGTGGGCGGCAAATCGACGCAGACCTGGCGGCCGCAATGAGTGCCTTCAGGTCCGAGGCTGGAGCAACGGATGGCATCTGAAACATCGGTTCAAAGCATCATTGTCGACCGTCCCTACTACTACGCCACCGGGTTGGAACTGACCGTTTACGCCTACACGCAGGACGAATGGGGCATCGGCGGGTCGCAGCCGTCCGGAAATTATTCAGTCCACACCGCGACGGGCTTGTACGTCGTCACGATCCTGATGACGATTCCCGCCATTGTTGCACCGCTGGTTCTGATCATCGGAGTTGTCAGCTTCAACGTCCTTCTTGGTCTTTTCGGGCTTGTGTTTACGGTGCTTTTCACCGGCGGGTGGCTCCTCGCGATCCGTAGCCTCCGTCGGGAATGGAATGCGTCCAAGCTGCGGCGCCTGAAGGGGCTGCCCAAGCCGCGCTTCGCCCTCAACGACGACAAGGCCCGCAGCTGGTTCGAAGCCAATCCGTCCGGGATTGCAATAACCCGCGAAAACTTCCCCGACAGCACCCGTCCGTTCCCGAATGAATCGAACCAGGCCAAGCACACGTAAGGCCACCAACGCTGAACCCGGCCGGGCGGCGTGACGTAACCGACTGCGCCCCGCCGGTTCCGAAGTCTAAACTGTACGAATGACTACAGCAGCTACCCCGTCCGTTGGACTTGTCGGTTGGCGTGGCATGGTCGGTTCCGTCCTGATGCAGCGCATGCAGGACGAGGGCGACTTCGCCAACATCAACCCGGTGTTTTTCTCCACCTCAAACGCAGGAGGTGCCGCCCCGTCGTTCGCTGATGGGGCCGGCAAGCTCGAGGACGCGTTCGACGTCGACACCCTGGCTAAGCTGCCCATTATTGTCACCGCCCAGGGCGGGGACT
>JBKKDH010000280.1:0-7055 GCA_046708445.1 Arthrobacter sp. | reverse complement strand
ATACAGGGGTTTAACGCTCGACGGCGCCGTCCGGACTTTGGTCCCGGACGGCGCCGCCTGCTGTTTCTATCGCCGGATTACCCGGCGTCACGCTCTTCAGAATCACGCTCGTCAGTGCCCTCGGCGTCTTCGGTGTCCGCCTCGTCCGTGTCCGGATCCCCGGCGTCCAACTCCGCGGCGTCGGGCAGTTCCTCGACGTCGGGTGCCCCAGCCACGGCGTCCAGTGCCTCAGCGTCCTGGGCATCCTCAGGGCGCACGCGTTCTGCCCAGGGCACCCACTCGGGGGCAAGGATGGAGTCCTCGGAGGGCAGCAGGCCAAGTTCATTGACAGTGACCACCTTGGAGCGCGAGTTGCGTGTCAGCACGGCAAACCACTGCCACCCCTGGTATCCGGGCAGGCGCGACTCAAACAGGTGAGTCACCAGGCGGTCGCCTTCACTCTTGGCACCGAGGTGGGTGCCTATTGTGGCGGCCTCGGTGATGCCTTCGACGGCGGTCCGGGCCACGTCAACGGCTGCGGCGAGGAAGGCGTCCGGTTTACCGATACGCCAGAGGGGGACACCCGCACGGCGTTTGGTTTCGGTGGCGGCCGGGGCGGCCTTCGCCGCGGGTCCCGCTGACGGCTCGGCGGGAGCACCTGCCTGATCCGTTGCCGTAGGGTCCGGCTGTTCAGCTTCCGGGTTCATCAGCAGGCCTAAACGTCCAGCTCGTCGGCAACCTTACGCAGGGCGGCCGCGATGGCTTTGCCCTTGTTGCCTTCCGGGTACTTGCCGGCGGACAGGGTGCCGGAGAGGTTGTCCAGCACGCTGACGAGGTCCTGCACCAGGGGTGCCAGGTCCTTGGCGCTGGGCCGCTTGGCCTTGGCGATGGACGGCGTCTTGTCCAGGACGCGCAGGCCCAGGGCCTGGGCCCCCTTGCGGCCGTCGGCAACGCCGAACTCCACCCGGGTGCCGGCCTTCAGCTCGGTAACGCCCTCAGGCAGCGATGATTTGGGCAGGAAGACTTCCTGGCCGTCCTCGCCCGCGAGGAATCCGAAACCCTTTTCCTTGTCATACCACTTGACCTTGCCGGTAGGCACGTAATCAACCTTCTTCGTTCTGACGTCTTGAGACACGGCCGGCAGTCACCGCATCCGCATTGATATGCGGGTTCAGGGTATGGCTGCCCGGGCCGAGTTGGTCTGTTACTTCAAGGTTATCCTGCCGCACGCCTGAATCCTGCTTTCCCCGCCTTCACACCATCGCCTGCCGAAGGACTGTTAGCGTTACGTCCATGACACCCTCGCGTTACCGGCGTCCCCTGATGATCTGTGCGGCAGCAGTCGCCTTGCTCTCGCTCATGGCAGTGGGCGCCGTGATGGCGCTTGCCTTTGCCGGCTCGGCAGCCCCTGTGTGGGTCACCTCCACCGCCCTGTACGGCCTGCCGCTGGCCTTCCTGCTGATGCTCTTCCTGATCCTGGACAGCGTGGCGGGACGGCGTCGGGCAGGAAAGTCCGGCGGGCGGTAACGTTGGACTGATGTCCCTTATCCGCGCGCTGAGCAAAGAACTGGAGGCACGCAGCGACGAGTCGTTGCGTGCGCTGTTCGCCGCGCGGCCGGACCTTATCTCGCCCGCCGTTCCGGACTTTTCCGCCCTCGCGGCGCGTGCCAGCGCGAGGGTAAGCGTCCAGCGGGCACTGGAGCGCCTGAATAAACCGCAGATGCAGGTCCTCGAGACCCTCCATCTCTGCACCAATACCGACACCGACCACAGCGCCTGCGCGGCCGGGCTGCGGAAGTTCATTCCCGGCGCGTCGATGGCCGCCGTTGACCGGATCCTGGCCTCCCTTCAGGAGCTCGCGCTCGTGCACCGGGCGGATCCCCCGCACGGAACACCCCCCACGGGACACCGCCAGCGCTTCTACCTCCCGGTGGGATCTCTTCGGGACGTCGTGGGCATCTACCCGGCCGGCCTGGGGCGCAGCTACACAGAGCTGGTCCGCCTCCAGCCGGCGTTCGCCCAGCGGGTGGTACAGCTTGTGGCCGAGCTGCACCACAGCGGTGTGCCCGTCCAGGAGGCCACCACACCCATGGAAGCAGCGCTGGCGCTGCAGCACTGGACGTCGTCTCCGGAGGCGCTGCAACAAATCCTGGCGAATGCCCCGGAACGAACGACGGCGTTGCTCGCCAGATTCGGAAACTGGGCCATGGGTGCCGTGCCCCAGGCGCAACGGAAGGCTTCCGTTACCCACGAAACTGCCGACGTCGGGCCCGTTGACTGGCTGCTGGCCCGCGGCCTGCTGGTCCCTTTGGACGCAGCCCACGTAGAGCTGCCGCACAGCGTGGGCGTGTCCCTCCGGGGCGGAGCGATTATCAATGACTTTTCCCTTTCGCCGCCCGTTCCCGAACTGGGCCACACCACCGCTGCGCTCCGCCGGAACGCCGCGCTGGGTGCGATCGCGGAAACCCTTCGGCTGGTGGGCGAGCTCCTTTACGCCGTCCGGGAACAGCCACTGGCAACGTTGCGCACCGGCGGCGTGGGGGTCCGGGAGATGAGGCGGGTCGCGGAAGCGCTGCGGATTGATCAGCATCGTGCAGGCCTGCTGGTGGAGCTGTGCGCCCTGTCCGGCCTGATCCGCCTTGATGTGGACTCCTCTGCCTGGGTCCAGCCCCCTGAGCTGGAATGGCTGATACTGCCGAGGCAGGAACAATGGCTGTGGCTGGTTAATGCGTGGCTCGCAAGCGAACGCGTCCCTTCACTGGTGGGTCAGCCCGCCAGTGGGCAGCCGGGCGCACCGGCAGTAGCCCATCGGGGCGCGGCGGGCACTACCATCAATGCGCTCTCGGCCGAGGCGCAACGGCCTGATGCCCCTGTCGTCAGGAAGAGGATCCTGGAAATCCTGAACCAACTCACGAACGAGGCCACAGCTCCCGACGCCCACGCCCCCGTCCTGGACGCGGCTGCCGTGCTGCAGCGGGCCGAGTGGGAACAGCCCCGGATGGCGCGCCGGTTCAGTTCGCTGATCCGGGGCGTGCTGGCGGAGGCCGACATGCTGGGCCTGACCGGTTCGGGGGCGCTCAGCCAGCTGGGAAGCGCGATCGCCGAGGACAACCCCGATGAAGCGCTGGGGATCCTCGGTGAGCACCTTCCCGCGGCGCTGAACCACGTGCTGCTCCAGGCTGACCTCACGGCTGTCGCTCCGGGGTACCTCAGTCCCGAGCTCAGCGAAAAACTGCTCCTGATGGCCGACGCCGAAGGGCAGGGCCCGGCAACGATCTACCGGTTTTCTGCCGCGTCGGTGCGCCGCGCATTGGAGGCCGGGCAGGACGCGGCGAGCCTGTTGGGCTTCCTGCGGGAGCACTCCGCCACCGCTGTGCCGCAACCCCTGGAATACCTTGTGGAGGACACCGCCTCGCGCCACGGCCGGCTGCGGGTGGGGATGGCAGCGAGCTTTGTCCAGAGCGACGATGAGACTGCGGTGCTGGAGCTTGCCTCCGAATCAAAGGCCTCCGTCTTGGGTCTGGTTAGGATCGCTCCGACAGTGCTGATATCCAAGGCGCCCCCGCGCGAAACGGCACAGGTCCTGCGCAGCATGGGGCTCTCGCCCTCTGTGGAGGAATCCGAGCCGTCGCTGGTCCGGCTGCGCCGCACCACACAGGTTCCGGTCAGCACCCGCCCGGTGTACACCGCCCCGCGGACTGCGCCGGCCCAAACGGAGATGGATTCCCAGCTTGCTGTCCTGCGGCGTCTCTTGCCCTCCCCCGCGAACGGCCAGGATGGCGACGGGGCGGTGACGGGATCACGAGCCGGTGGCTCGTCGTCGTCGGTGTCCTCATCCCTGTCCGGGTCCGGGGAAACCGCAACCCAGCTCGGGCTGGAGACCCTGCAGCGAGCCATCCGGCTTAAGCAGACCGTGAGCATGAACGTGGTGGACGGTGGGGGGAATGCCAACTTGGAGACGGTTGTTCCCTTATCGGTAAGCGGCGGACGGGTCAGGGTCTTCGATCCGGCGCGGGAGACCGAACGGGTGGTTTCCATCCACCGGATCATTGATATTGAGGCCGCAGGGGAACTGCGCCAGTAAAGGACGCCACCGCGTGAATGACGGACCGCTGATTGTCCAGAGCGATAAGACCATACTGCTTGAAGTGGACCATGAACTGGCTACCGAGGCCCGTCACGCCATTGCCCCGTTCGCCGAGCTTGAACGCGCCCCGGAGCACATGCACAGCTACCGGCTGACGCCGCTGGGTTTGTGGAACGCCCGCGCCGCCGGGCTGGACGCGGAGAAGGTGCTGGACACGCTGCTGAAGTATTCACGCTTCCCGGTGCCGCATTCACTCCTGGTCGACGTGGAAGAGACGATGTCCCGGTATGGGCGGCTGCGGCTGGAAAAGGACCCCCAGCACGGCCTCGTCATGCGGACCGACGATTACCCCGTGCTGGAAGAGGTCATCCGGGCCAAGAAAATCCAGCCCTTGCTGGGGCCACGGATCGACGGCGAAACCATTGTGGTCCATTCGTCGCAACGGGGCCAGCTCAAGCAGCTGCTGCTGAAGATCGGCTGGCCGGCGGAGGACCTCGCCGGCTATGTGGACGGCACGCCGCACCTGATCGCCCTGAATGAGGACGGCTGGAAGCTCCGTCCTTACCAACAGCTGGCCACGGAGAACTTCTGGGCCGGCGGCAGCGGTGTGGTGGTGCTTCCGTGCGGTGCGGGAAAGACGCTGGTGGGCGCAGCCGCCATGGCCGTCAGTTCCACAACAACCCTGATCCTCGTGACCAACACGGTGGCTGCCCGGCAGTGGAAGGACGAACTGCTCAAGCGAACGTCCCTGACCGAGGACGAAATCGGTGAGTACTCCGGCGCGGTCAAGGAGGTCCGGCCTGTCACCATCGCCACGTACCAGGTCCTCACCACCAAACGCGGCGGACTGTACCCGCATTTGGAGCTCGTGGACGGCAACGACTGGGGGCTGATCATCTACGACGAAGTGCACCTGCTTCCTGCCCCGATCTTCCGCATGACGGCAGACCTCCAGGCCCGCCGCCGGCTGGGGCTCACCGCCACCCTGGTCCGGGAGGACGGCCGGGAAGGCGAAGTGTTCAGCCTGATCGGACCCAAACGGTATGACGCCCCGTGGAAGGACATCGAATCGCAGGGTTACATCGCCCCGGCCGACTGCGTCGAAGTCCGGGTGGACCTCCCCCGCGACGAGCGCGTTGCCTACGCCATGGCCGAGGACGCCGACAAGTACCGGCTGTGCGCCACGTCAGAGACCAAGACCCGGATCGTGGAACAGCTCGTTGCCCGGCATGTGGGCGAGCCGCTGCTGGTGATCGGGCAGTACATCGACCAGCTGGACGAAATCGGCGAGCGCCTCAACGCGCCGGTGATTAAGGGAGATACGTCCGTCAGGGAACGGCAGAGACTCTTCGACGCATTCCGTGCCGGTGAAGTGCAGACCCTGGTCGTGTCCAAGGTGGCCAACTTCTCCATCGATTTGCCGGAAGCCTCCGTGGCGATCCAGGTTTCCGGCTCCTTCGGATCCCGCCAGGAGGAAGCCCAGCGGCTGGGCCGCCTGCTCCGGCCCAAGAAAGACGGGCGGGCCGCCCGCTTCTACTCCCTGGTCGCAAGGGACACCCTGGACCAGGATTTCGCGGCCAAACGCCAGCGCTTCCTGGCCGAGCAGGGCTATGCCTACCGGATCATGGACGCGAAGGATGTAGAACAGGCCGGGTAGCTATCACGCCACGTCAGGGTGATATGTCGGCACCCCGGAAGGTGTGAATGAGGCATTCCACATAGTTCCGCGGAAGACATTGTCGTCCCTCGTACAGCACAGTGACCGTGGACGGCGAAAACATGAGCTCCCTGAGTGCCGCACCTTCGGGACTCACCGCCGCCCAACTCTGTGGCCTTGGGGGCGCGGCGTATGACGACAAGAGTTACGGCAACCATCCAGCGAATGTGAACATTCCGCAGTAGCTGGGGCTTGCGGGTATAAGCCGTCGGACAATTAGTGGATTTCCACCACATCCAGGGTCCCCTGTTCCAGGCAGGGGACCCTGGATGTGGCATTCCCGAAGAACACCCATGATCCATCCAGAAAACTCCCAGACTCTGGGAGCATCATGGGAGTATGAATAAGAACGGCCCAGAGGCGAAGCTCCTTGTTGTTGATGACGAACCCAACATCCGCGAACTGCTGTCCACTTCCCTGCGGTTCGCAGGCTTTGAGGTCGTCTCAGCGGGAAACGGCCGCGATGCCCTGGCCGCGGCCGAACTCCACTCGCCGGACCTCGCCGTACTGGACGTGATGCTTCCGGACATGGACGGCTTCACGGTCACGCGCCGGCTCCGTGCCTCCGGCAAGCACTTCCCCGTGCTGTTTTTGACGGCCAAAGATGACACCGAGGACAAGGTCACCGGCCTCACAGTGGGCGGCGACGACTACGTCACCAAGCCCTTTAGCCTGGACGAGGTGGTGGCGCGGATCCGTGCCGTCCTCCGCCGTACCCAGCCCCTGCTCGACGACGACGCCGTCATCCGGGTGGATGACCTGGAGCTCGACGACGACGCCCATGAAGTCCGCCGCGGCGGCACCGTCATCGAGCTCTCCCCCACAGAATTCAAGCTCCTCCGGTACCTCATGCTGAACCCCAATCGGGTGCTCTCCAAGTCCCAGATCCTGGACCATGTCTGGGAGTACGACTTCAACGGGGACGCCTCCATCGTGGAGTCCTACATTTCCTACCTCCGCCGCAAGGTGGACATTGATCCGGACGCGCCGGCCCTGATCCAGACCAAGCGCGGAGTGGGCTACGTGCTCCGGACGGCAGAGAAGCGCTGACCTTGCTGGAGCGGTGGAAATCGGCCTCCCTGAGGTCCCAGCTCGTCGCCATCATCATGGCGCTGCTGATGGTCGCGCTGACGGTGACCGGCGCCGGCACGCTGACGCTGCTCCATAGTTACCTCCAGGGCCAGGTGGACGACAAACTCAATGCCGCCGTCGAACTGGCCCACAAACAGCGGTCCTTCACGCAGCTGCAGGCACCCAATCCGGTGCCCACCG
>JBKKDH010000279.1:0-7055 GCA_046708445.1 Arthrobacter sp. | reverse complement strand
CCGCTACGTCCAGCGGCTTGGTGAACTCAACACCGGGAGCTTTTTTGTCCCCGTTGTCCGTCAGTTTCAGGGAGTCGAACTTGGCAGTATCACCTGCGGACTGGCTGGTGGGCTCCGGTGCTGCGGGTGTCCCGCCTCCACAGGCGGTAAGCAGCAGCAGACCGGGGATAAGGATTGCTAGTAGTCGGCGCACGTAAGAACTTTCGTCGGGGCAGGATGGACGCTGCACCGGAAATGTCGCTCGGCACAGCTCAGGACCGAAGAACGGCCCTATCCAGAATAGCCCCTGAAGCTGGGTGTCAGCCCATAGAGTCCAGGAGCGCATCCACACGGTCATCCACGCTGCGGAACGGATCCTTGCAGAGGATCGTCTGGTGTGCGCGGTCGTTGAGTTTCAGGTGGACCCAGTCAACCGTGTAGTCCCGGCCGAGTTCCTGGGCACGGCGGACGAAGTCGCCCCGGAGTTTGGCACGGGTGGTCTGCGGCGGGGCATCCACCGCGTCCTTGACCACGGTGTCGTCAACCACGCGGCGTACGGCACCCCTGGACTGAAGGAGGTAATAAAGCCCCCTCGTCCGGGAGATGTCATGGTAGGTGAGGTCCAGCTGCGCGATCCGCGGTGCGTCCAGGCCCAGCCCGTGCCGGTCCCGGTAGTTGTCCATCAGCTTCTTTTTGATGGCCCAGTCGATCTCGGTGTCTATTGGACTGGTGTCACCGCTCTCGATCGCCCTCAACGTCCTCCCCCACAGGTCAAGTATCAGCGGCACGTGCGGGTTGTGTGCGCCGTGCTCCTGGACGAAGGCCGTGACCTTCGTCAGGTACTCCTGCTGGATCTCCAGGGCCGTGAGCTGGCGGCCGTTGGCCAGCCGGACCAGGGCCCGGCCACTGAGGTCATGGGAGATTTCCCGGATGCTGCGGATGGGGTTCTCCATCCGCATGTCGCGCATGATCACTCCCGCCTCGATCATGCGGAGGATCAGGTCCACTGTCCCTACCTTGAGGAGGGCAGTGGTTTCGGACATGTTCGAGTCGCCCACGATGACGTGGAGCCGGCGGAAGAATTCGGCGTCTGCATGGGGCTCGTCCCGGGTGTTGATGATCGGACGGGACCTGGTGGTGGCCGACGACACGCCCTCCCAGATATGGTCTGCGCGCTGCGAAAACGCGTACGTGGCACCGTGCGGCGTCTTGAGGATTTTCCCCGCGCCGGCGATCAGCTGCCGCGTCACGAGGAACGGGATGAGGATTTCGGCGAGCCGGGAGAATTCCCCGCGCCGTGGAATGAGGTAGTTTTCGTGGCTGCCGTAAGAATTCCCGGCGGAATCCGTGTTGTTCTTGAACAGGTAGACGGTGCCGTTGAAGCCTTCTGCCGCCAGCCGGGACTGTGCTTCGTCCACGAGGTCATCGAGGATCAGTTCGCCGGCCCGGTCATGGGCGATCAGCTGCGCGAGGTCGTCGCACTCCGCCGTGGCGTACTCGGGGTGCGATCCGACGTCGAGGTAAAGGCGTGAGCCGTTGGTCAGGAAGACGTTGGACGAGCGTCCCCAGCTGACCACCTTGCGGAAAAGGTAGCGGGCCACTTCCTCCGGGGCCAGCGGCCGCGAATCGGGGCTCGAATACGAAATGCCGAATTCGGTCTCGATACCGAAGATCCTCTTGTCCATCTCAGTCCTCCTCAGCCAGCAGCGCCGTGATGTCGGCGTCGTTCAATCGGCGGAATGCACGACGGGATCCGCGCGAGCTTTCCGATAGCCGGTCCAGGACAGCGACTTCCACCGCTGTGGCCGGCAGCGCACCGGCTTCAGCGTCGGTGACGAGTCCGCCCATGGCCAGCCGGATCGCTCCAGGGAAGCGCAGAGAAGCACGCCAGCCGTCCGCGATGGCAGATGAGACCCGGTCGGCCTGGCCGCCCATCACGATGAACCCGTGTTCATCGGCGATGGACCCGTCGAAGGTCAGGCGGTAGAGGTGGTCCTCGTCCTGGGTCCGCGCGACTTCGGCGACGGCCAGCTCCACCTCGAAGGGTTTCTGTTCCGCGGTGAACACCGCCCCAAGGCTTTGGGCGTACACGCTGGCCAGTCCACGGGCGGTGACATCCTCCCGGTCATAGGAGTAGCCCCTGACATCTGCATACCTCACCCCGGCCTGGCGGAGGCTCTCGAATTCGTTGTACTTGCCGACGGCCGCGAAAGCGATCTTGTCGTAGATTTCGCCAATCTTGTGCAGGGACGGCGAGGGGTTCTCGGCCACCAGCGCAATGCCGTCCTGGCAGCTGACCACCACGACGGACCGGCCGCGTGCAATTCCTTTCCGTGCGAAGTCCGCACGGTCCTTCATCAGTTGCTCGGGGGAAACATAAAACTGCTGGGTCATTTTTAGGCCTCCCGCCGGGCGATGGTCCGCGCTTCGATGATGCTGCCGGCAACCGCAGCCAGCTCGGACTCAGGTACGCGACGGGCTCCGCTCCGGCTGACCGTGTATACGACGGGCCACAGCTGGCGGACGGGGTCCGGGCCGCCGGTGGCGGAGTCGTCGTCGGCGGCGTCATAGAGGGACTCCACGGCGACGGCAACGGCTTCGGCTTCGGTCAGGTTGGGCCGCCAGAGTTTCTTCAGGGCGCCTCGGGCAAACACTGAGCCGGAACCGACCGTGTGATGTTCGCGTTCCTCGTACCGGCCCCCGGTCACGTCATAGGAAAACAGCCGGCCAAACCCCGCGGCAGTATCGAATCCGGCAAAGAGCGGCACGACCGCCAGCCCTTGAAGGGCCATGGGCAGGTTCCCGCGGATCATGGCACCCAGCCGGTTGGCTTTGCCTTCAAGGCTCAGCAGCGTGCCCTCAATTTTTTCGTAGTGCTCCAGTTCAACCTGGAAGAGCCGGGTGAGGTCGATAGCTATGCCGGCCGTGCCGGCAATGCCCAGCACGGAGTAGTGGTCGGCGGGGAACACTTTCTCGATGTGGCGGCTGGCTATGACGTTGCCCATGGTCGCCCGCCGGTCGCCAGCCATCAGGACACCGCCGTCGTAGCTCAGTGCCACGATGGTGGTGGCGTGCGGCACCTGCAGCGGCGTGGCGGCTGCCCCGGCGGGTAAGTCCCGGTTGTAGGGAAGCAGTTCCGGCCGGTCCCGCTGCAGATGCTCGGTGAACGACGACGTCGCGTTGGCGGCTACCTGGTGGGCGGTCGATTCCTGCACTGATGCACTCCTTCAACGTAGTAAGTCAACGTCTTGCCAGATCTGCGGCCGTCCGCGGCTCCCGCCGCCGTGTCGGACCGGTTACTGACCGCCCTTTTGGACAAAGGCCCGGACGAATTCTTCGGCGTTTGATTCCAGCACGCCGTCGATTTCGTCAAGGAGGTCGTCCACGCCTTGGGTCGCTGCCGATGCCTGCGCTTCGGGCGGCGCGGGAGGGGCCTCCGGCACGTCCTCTTCGACCTGGCTGTCGCGCGACTGCGGCTGCTGTTGCTCCTGGCCTGCCATTGTTATCTCCCTCGTGTTAAAGCTCGGGGTCCGGGTGGAACATCCGATATGCCCATATTGCCACGCTCTGCGGCTGCCCGGGCGGTTTACGCCCCCGGCGGAGTGGTGTTATGTCCGAGCAGTTCCGCCAGGAAAGGACCGGCCTCGCGGTGCCGGGCAAAGAGGCCGCCTGTCAGCGCCCTGGTCCCCTTGAGGGGCTCGCGGGTGGGCACCCGCTGGAGCCGTCCGTAGCCCGGCACGTCGAAGATCACGGAGTCCCAACTGGCTCCCACAACGTCCTTGCCGAAGCTGCTGACGCAGCGGCCGCGGAAGTAGGCGCGGGTGTCCGACGGCGGTGCCGTGACCGCTGCGGCGATGTCGCCGTCGTCGACAATCCGCTGCATCCGGTTCCTCGCGAGGAGCCGGTAGTACAGGCCTTTCTCGGGCCGGATGTCCGCCCACTGCAGGTCCACAAGGCCCAGCCGGGCATTGTCCCAGGCCAATCCGTCGCGGTCCCGGTATCCCTCGAGGAGGGAGAGCTTGGCGAGCCATTCGACCGAGGAGGCCGCAGCCGGCCGGTCACTGTCGAGCTGCGTCAGCGTGGTGGCCCAGCGCTCCAGGACCTCGTGCGTATGGCCGTCGCCGTCGATGGCGTCGGAAACTCCGGTGTCCTGGGCGAGCTTGGCTGCTGCCTCGTGGTAAATCCACTGCAGGTCCAATGCAGTCACCCTGCGCCCGTCCAGCAGCCGGAGCTTCGTGGTCAGGGACGTGTCGTGGCTGATGGCCTGCAAAGCGGCGACCGGTTCATGCACCTCCAGCTTTGGCGCGAGGCCCGCCTCGATAAGGCTGAGGACCATGGCTGTGCTGCCGAACTTGAGGTAGTTGGATGCCTGGCTCAGGTTGGCGTCGCCGATGATGACGTGGAGCCGGCGGTACTTGTCCGCCGTGGCATGCGGTTCATCGCGGGTGTTGATGATCGGCCGCCGGATGGTGGTTTCCAGGCCAACCTCTGCCTCGAAAAAGTCCGCCCGCTGGCTGATCTGGTACCCGGGCGTGGAACTGTCCTGGCCCAGGCCCACCCTGCCCGCGCCGCAGAGGATCTGCCGCGTGACGAAGAATGGCGTCAGGCCGCGCACGATGTCACCGAACGGAACGGACCGCGGCATGAGGTAGTTCTCGTGCGAACCGTAGGACACGGACTTGTTGTCAGTATTGTTTTTGTACAGGTTCACGGCGGGCAGTTCGGGGTCCAGGCCGAGCCGCCGTACCGTGGCCAGTGCCACGAGGTCACCGGCGGCGTCCCAGGTCACGGCGTCGCGGGGATTGGTTACTTCGGGGCTGGAGTACTCCGGGTGGGCGTGGTCCACGTACAGGCGTGCACCGTTGCCGAGCACCATGTTCATCAGCAGCGTGCCGGACTCGTCCTGGCCGTCCAGTTCCAGTTCCTCCCGGCCGTAGGCGAGGGCCACGGCTTCGGCGTCGAGGACCGGCGGCTGGTCAGTGAGCTGGCTGGGGTGGGCCGAGGCCCGGTCCAGGGTCCAGCCGCGGGCGTCGTGCAGCGGCTCCTCATCCGTATAGTCCCAGCGCGTTTCGGCGCCGCCGGCTGCACGCTGCCGCGTCACCTGCGCGTACGCCTGAACCACCCGGGCGGACATCATGGTGGCGTTGGCCGACGGGGCAGACGGCGCGTGGATCCCGTACTCCGTTTCCGCGCCCATAACGCGCATGGCCCCGCCGACGGGGAGGGGCCCTCCGGCAGCGGGTTCCGGCGCAGCCGTCACAGGTACTGCCCTGTGCTGGGCATCGTTTCGATGGACTTCCCGGGTTCCTGCCCGGCCTTGCCTTGGACGATGGTCCGGATGTACGTGATCCGCTCGCCCTTCTTACCGGAAATGCGGGCCCAGTCATCCGGGTTGGTGGTGTTCGGCATGTCCTCATGCTCCCGGAATTCGTCCACCACGGCCCGGAGCAGGTGCTCGATCCGCAGGCCCTTCTGGTGGAGTGTCAGGAGGTCCTTGATGGCGTACTTTTTGGCCCGGTCCACCACGTTCTGGACCACGGCGCCGGAGTTGAAGTCCTTGAAGTAGAGCATCTCGGTGTCGCCGTTGGCGTACGTCACTTCCAGGTATTCGTTGGATTTCTCCGTGGAGTACATGGCTTCCACCGTGCGCTGGACCATGGCATCCACGGTGGCCTGGACATCGCCGTCGTACTCGGCAAGGTCAGACTCGTGGAAGGGCAGGTCCGTGGTGATGTACTTGTTGAAGATGTCTGCAGCGGCTTCGGCGTCAGGGCGCTGGATCTTGACCTTGACGTCCAGCCGGCCGGGACGGAGGATCGCGGGGTCGATCATGTCCTCGCGGTTGGACGCACCGATGACGATGACGTTGTCCAGCCGCTCCACGCCGTCGATTTCGCTCAACAGTTGGGGCACGATCGTGGTTTCGACGTCGGAGGAAATGCCCGTGCCGCGGGTGCGGAACAGGGAGTCCATTTCGTCGAAAAAGACCACAACGGGGCTGCCGTCCGAAGCTTTTTCGCGGGCACGGGAGAAGATCAGCCGGATGTGGCGTTCGGTTTCACCGACGTACTTGTCCAGCAGCTCGGGGCCCTTGATGTTGAGGAAATAGCTCTTCAGGTCCACGTTCCCGGACCGCTCGGCAGCCCGGGCGGCCAGCGAGTTGGCCACGGCCTTCGCGATCAGGGTCTTGCCGCAGCCTGGAGGACCATAGAGCAGGATGCCTTTCGGCGCCTTCAGTCCGTGCTCGCGGTACAGGTCCGGGTGCAGGAACGGCAGTTCGACGGCGTCACGGATCTGTTCGATCTGCGGGCCCAGTCCGCCGATGTCCTCGTACGTAATGTCCGGAACCTCTTCCAGGACCAGGTTCTCAACCTCGGACCGCGGAACTTTCTCAAGTGCGTAACCTGTCCGCGAATCAATGGACAATGCGTCCCCGACCCGGAGCTTTTCGCCCAGCAGGGCACCGGAAAGCCGGATGACCCGCTCCTCATCGGCGCGTCCGACGACGAGTGCCCGGTCCGTGCCGAGCATTTCCTTCAGCGTGGCCAGCTCGCCGGCGCGTTCATAGCCGAGGCCGGCAACAACCAACAAAGCCTCGTTAAGCAGGACTTCCTGGCCAACCGCCAGCTGGCTGATGTTCACCAGGGGGCTGATCCCCACCCGCATCTTCCGCCCTGCGTTGAAGATGTCTGCCGATTCCTCGGTGGCGGCCTGGCCGCTGCTGCCGGCGGACGGCTGGCGCTTCGGATTGAGCTGGAGGATGGTGCCGAAGCTGTACGGCGGCTGCCCTTCCTGGTCCAGGGCGTTCTTGAGCCGCAGGATCTCCGCTTTCGCGGCTTCCAGCATGGTGACCAGCTTGGCGTTGTTCTGTGTTGCGGCCGCCAGTTGGCGGTCAATGTGCCGGAGCTTGTCCCGGAGGATGTTGACCTGCCTGTCAGCTACAGACAAATCATTGACAGCAGACTGCTCTGCCGGTGTACGTCCGGAGTCCTGGTTCGGAGTCTCCATGATGCATCAGCCCCTTCCTGCGCTTCTCTTAAGACCTTAGCCCCAAGTTGGCGGGTACAGCTGAAGAC
>JBKKDH010000278.1:0-3729 GCA_046708445.1 Arthrobacter sp. | reverse complement strand
CGCAGTTCGTAGAGGATCTCGTCCATTTCGAAGGCGGCCGGGATGGTCTCGATCAGCACCGTGGCGCGGACCGTGCCCTGGCCCAGGCCCAGGAAGTCCTGGGCGAAGACGAAGACGTCGTTCCAGAGCCGGGCCTCGAGGTGGCTTTCCATCTTGGGCAGGTAGTAGTAGGGGCCGTGGCCGTTGAGGACCAGCTGCTTGGCCACGTGGAAGAAGTGCAGGCCGAAGTCCACCAGCGCACCCACGGTGGGTTCGTCATTGATCAGCAGGTGTTTTTCCGGCATGTGCCAGCCGCGCGGGCGGGCCACTACCACGGCCAGGGGCGCGTCGGTGCGGAGCGTGTATTCCTTGCCTTCGGCCGAGGTGTAGCTCAGGGTTCCCTGCGCGGCGTCACGGAGGTTCAGGATGGAGTCGATGACGTTGCCCCACGTGGGCGTGCTGGCGTCCTCGAGGTCTGCCAGCCACACCTTGGCGCCGGAGTTCAGGGCATTGATGGCCATTTTGGCCGGAGAGGCGGGGCCGGTCATTTCGACCCGCCGGTCCTGCAGTGCTGCCGGGGCCTCCGCAACCTTCCAGTCGCCGTCGCGAACGTCCTGGGTTTCCGGCAGGAAGTCCAGCTTTCCGGTGTCCGCGACCCGCTGCCGCTTGACGCCGCGGGCGGCGAGCAGCTCGTTGCGGGTGCCGGCGAAGCGGTTGTGCAGCTCTTCGATGAACGCCAGGGCCTTGGGGGTGAGGATCTCCTCCGCGCGTTCGATCGGCCGGGGGTCTGTGACAGTGATGGCCATTTCTGGTCCTTTCGTTGGCTGCGTATCAGGCGTTGGCGAAGGCGGCTTCAGTTTCAGCTGAAACCTTTGCCGCATCCGGAACTGTGCTGGCTGCTGCGGTTGCCGCCGCGGCGTGCGCTGCTTGTGCTACCGCACTGGCGACGTCTGCGGCGACATGGGGATCGAAGACGCTGGGGATAATGTAACTGGCATTCAGTTCATCATCAGCCACCCGGTTGGCGATAGCCTCTGCGGCGGCCACCAGCATTTCCGGGGTGATATCGGATGCGCCGGCATCCAGGAGCCCGCGGAAGAACCCGGGAAACGCCAGGACATTGTTGATCTGGTTGGGGAAGTCGCTGCGGCCGGTAGCCACCACGGCGGCGTACTTGGACGCGATGGCCGGGTCGATTTCCGGCGTCGGGTTGGCCATGGCGAAGACGATCGCCTTGTCGGCCATGGCGGCAACCTGCTCCTCGCCGATCACGTGCGGGGCGCTGACGCCGATGAACACGTCCGCTCCCTTGATGGCCTCGTGCAGGGTGCCGGAGAAGCCTTCCTCGTTGGTGTTGGCGGCGATCCAGCTGCGGTGCTCGTCGCTGTACTGCTCGCCGGCATGGATGGCGCCGGACCGGCCTGCGGCGATGATGTGCCGTGCGCCCTGTGCCTTCAGCAGCTGGATGATGGCGGAGCCGGCAGCGCCGACGCCCGAGACCACGATGCGGACCTCACCGAGTTTCTTGCCAACGACTCGCAGCGCGTTGACCAGGGCGGCCAGGGTGACGATCGCCGTTCCGTGCTGGTCATCGTGGAACACGGGGATGTCGAGTTCCTCGCGGAGGCGGTTCTCGATCTCGAAGCAGCGCGGTGCCGCGATGTCCTCAAGGTTGATGCCGCCGTAGACGGGGGCCATGGCCTTGGCAATCATGATGATTTCCTCGGTGTCCTGGGTGTCCAGGCACACCGGCCAGGCGTCCACGTTGGCGAACTGCTTGAACAGGGCGGCCTTGCCCTCCATGACCGGGAGGGCGGCGGCGGGGCCGATGTTGCCCAGGCCGAGGACCGCGGAGCCGTCGGTGAGGACGGCGATCGTGTTCCGCTTGACGGTGAGGTTGCGGGCGGCGGCAGGGTCCTCGGCGATGGCCAGGCAGACGCGGGCGACGCCGGGAGTGTAGGCGCGTGAGAGGTCGTCGCGGTTGCGCAGGGCTACCTTCGGGACGACCTCGAGCTTGCCGCCGAGGTGCATCAGGAAGGTGCGGTCAGAGACATGCTGGACTTTGACGCCGTCGAGCGCGTTGAGGGCGTCCTTGACGCGGGCGGCGTGTTCGTCGTCGGTGGTGTTGCAGGTGACGTCCACTACCAGCGTCTCGTGGTGGGACTCGGTGACGTCCAGGGCGGTGATGGCCGCGCCGGCTGTTCCGACGGCGGCGGCCAGTTCACTGGTGGCGGAGAAGCTGGACGGTGCTTCCACGCGCAGGGTGATCGAATTTCCGGGGCTCGGGTTCGCCATTGAATGTCCTCCTGGTAGGCCCGTTGCCGGGCTCGGTGCTGAGCTAAATGTTTTCGTATTATGGATATTATTATCTACTTTGTGGAATTACAAGCCTGCCAGGCTCGTCGACTCGGGTGTGGCCGTGATGTATCTTGGGAGATCTAGGGCAATTCTTTTCACGATGCGGATAAGAGTTGTCGGAAATCGAGTCCTCAGGAGACTGGTACATGGCTGAAAAAGCCTCGGGAGGCGTGCAGTCCGTAGAGCGCGTCTTCGAACTCTTGGAACTGATCACGGATGCCGGCGGAGAAGTGACGCTCAGCGAACTCTCCTCCTCCACTGATCTGCCGCTTCCCACCATCCACCGGCTGCTGCGCACCCTGGTCACGCTCGGGTACATCCGCCAGCTGCCCAACCGCCGGTACGCGCTGGGCCCCCGGCTCATCCGGCTCGGCGAAGGCGCCAACAAGCAGTTGGGCGCTGTTGCCCGCCCGCAGCTGAAGACCCTGGTGGACCGGCTGGGGGAGACCTCCAACATGGCCGTGCTCGATTCGGACATGGTCATCTACGTCGCCCAGGTCCCGTCCCTGCATTCCATGCGCATGTTCACCGAGGTTGGCCGCCGCGCCCATACGCATGACACCGGCGTGGGCAAGGCGATCCTGGCCCAGCTCGACGACGACGTGGTCCGCGGCATCGTGGCCCGCACCGGAATGCCGACCCCCACCTCAAAGAGCATTGGCGACATCGAGTCCCTGCTGGCAGACCTGGGCAGGATCCGGGAACGTGGCTACTCCATCGATGAGGAGGAGCAGGAGCTGGGCGTGCGCTGCTTTGCCATGGCCGTCCCCAACGCCCCGACCCCCACCGCCATCTCCGTGTCCGGGCCGGTATCCCGTGTGGACGCGTCCTTCGGTGAGCGGGCAGTGCCCATGCTGCGCGAGGCGGCCCAGGCCATCTCGGACGAGTTCAACCGCAACTGAGCCCAACCGCAACTGGCGCGTCCCGCCGTCGTCCTTTCCCCTCTGCAACAGCGCGAACTTGCAGCTAGTACCCTCAAAATACACATTTGAGGGCATCTGCTGCCAGTTCGCGCTTTGGGTAGTGGGGGACTCTAGTGGTCAGATTTCGACGACGACTCCACCGGGACTTCCTTGCCGTCGCAGTCGATCAGCTTGCCGCCCTCGTAACGGTCGCCGTCGGCCAGGCACTTGAGGTCCTCCTCGCGGACTACGCGTCCGGTGCCGGCCACAAACACCGACTGGTTCTCCGAGTTGCCGGCCTTCAGGTGGTTGAAGAGCAGGTTCAGCGCGATGGCCATCACGGCCGCTGAGCTGATGCCGGAGTGGAAGATGGTGCTGAACCAGGACGGGAACTGGTCGTAGAAGGCCGGTGCGGCGATGGGGATCATGCCGAAGCCGATGGAGGTCGCCACAATGATCAGGTTCATGTTGTTGCGGTATTCGACCTTGG
>JBKKDH010000277.1:0-8030 GCA_046708445.1 Arthrobacter sp. | reverse complement strand
GGTACGGGCCGATCCCCGCGTCGATGGCCCGCCGGCTTGTGGCCGACGGGGCCAGCTCGTTCCACCGGGTCCTGATAGATCCCCGGGACGGGGCACCCTTGGAGATCGGCCGGGCCAGCTACCGGGTCACCACAGCCCAACGCCAATGGCTGAGAATGCGGGACGGCAAATGCCCCTTCCCCGGGTGCTAGAACCAGTCACTCGACAACGAAGCCGACCACATCCTCGCCTGGGCCAACGGCGGCACCACCGGCATCAACGACCTCGGCCAGCCCTGCCCCAAACACCACCGCCTCAAACACACCACCGGATGGACACCCACCGGCGCCAGCATCAACAAACCACCCGGCTGGACCTCACCCACCGGCCGCCACTACCAAAGCGAACACCAGGACTGGGAACCACCACAATGGCCAGCTCAAGTACTGAGCGAGCTGGTTCCCGACTAGCACCTCAGTGCTGGTCCAAGGCGGCCAGCAGCCGTTTCACTGAGCTGCCCAGATTCCACTCGACGGCGAGTCGCTGCAGTTCGGCGCGCGACTCGGCACCGACGGGACGCAACTGCGCTCCGGCTTCCTCGAGGGTTGGCAGCTCGAGGTTGCGTACGATCTTCACCACCGTGGGCGCGACCGCAAGGTAGTCCGCAGCGGCCTCGAGTTTTGCCCGCACTGATGCGGAGACGCCGCCTCCCCCGTCAGCTGTCGCCTCGAGCAGACTGTCCAGCGTGACGAACTCGCCCAGCAGCGACGCGGCGGTCTTCTCACCGATACCGGCAACGCCCGGCAGCCCGTCCGATGCGTCGCCGCGGAGCGTCGCATAGTCGGCATACTGTTCGGGCAGCACACGGTACTTGCCGACGACCACTACATCCGTCACCACTTCGAGGTTCCTCATCCCCCGCGCCGTGTAGATCACGCGCACCTGGCGGGCGTCGTCGACCACCTGGAACAGGTCACGGTCTCCCGTGACCACGTCGACTGGAAGCTCTGCGTGGCTGGCATAGGTGCCGACGACGTCGTCGGCCTCATGTTCAGCAGCCCCGACGACGGCTATGCCAGCGAGGTCAAGCACGTGGCGGATCATCGGAATCTGGACCTCAAGTGCGTCCGGGACAACCTCGACGTCGGCGGAACCCGTCACCACTTCCGCAACCCGGTGTGCCTTGTAGGTTGGAATGAGATCCACCCGCCACTGCGGGCGCCAGTCGTTGTCCCAGCAAGCGATCAGGTGCGTCGCGCCGTAGTCGGTGGTGAGCCTGGCAATCATGTCCAGCAGGCCTCGGACGGCGTTTACCGGGGTGCCGTCCGGGCGGCGGATCGTGTCCGGCAGGCCGTAGAAGGCTCGAAAGTACAGGGACGCAGTGTCGAGCAGCATCAGGCGGTGTGGCATACCTGATCCTGACACGGATGCGCTTACAGCGTTAGACCGCTCCGGCCCACCGTGGCCCGACAGCCGGCTGACGGATCGGCCTGGTACGGCCGTGAAGGTCAGCGGCCGGGATGCGCCGGACGTCATGCGTCTGGACGACCGGGAGATCGTAACTGTCCGGCATCGCCACTTTCCTAACCTTCGGGCAGAGGTCTGTAATGTGTCCCATGCCGGCGTACTTACGTACTTCGGCGATACCGGCTACCGCTGCGGTTTTGGTGTCGAAGGCCTTGGAAACGGCCATTACCGTCCCATCCGGCGCTGTGAGGCGAAACCTGAAATAGGATTCCGGGTCCACGTAAAGTTCAAACATGCCGGCCATGGCTCTCCTCAAAGTCTGCGCGATCAAACTCTGCGGCGGCTTTGCCGCTGAGCTGAAGGGACGCGACTCTGCGTCCCTTATCGCTGGTTTTGTTGTGCAATCCCATTGATCGGTGCATTAAGTTCCTAACGAGTCTCGCTCAGCGCCGGGTGACCGCGCAAGACCCGACAGTTAAGCTCTCCGCGTTCCATGGTGCCTTGCACGAGGGGCTTCCCCGGGGTATTCGGCAGACCTAGGCTGGTGATATGCCCCAGCTCAGCGGATTCGGAGGCTGACTCTTGGGCCGGGAACAAGGGTCATCACTTGGACCTCAGCGAGGACGCCCTGGACCTGACTTGCCGTTACGAGTCCACACAATCTTGTGCCGATCTTGAGGGCCACTCAGCTTTTCTCGCTTTGCGGTATCTGTGACATCGGGCACAATGTGCTTCATGGGGCGATGGAGCGAGGAGCGGGTAATCAACGCCGCGCCCGATGCATCTTCCCTTGCGGCCGCTCGGAAGCTGGCGCGTCCCGGACCCTGGTCCGATACAGGCAGCAACGACGTCCTGGTCTGGGGCAAATGCCAGGGCAGCGGCAAGACGCCCTATCAGGTGAGCGTGGACACAGCTGCCCCCGCCTACCGGTGCTCCTGCCCCAGCCGCAAGTTCCCCTGCAAGCATTCTCTGGCCCTGCTCCTTCTGTGGTCCCGGGGCGAAGCGGCCGACGCCGGCACAGAGACCGCCGGTTTCGCCCAGGAATGGGCGGCCCAGCGGGCGGAACGGTCCGTTGCGCGCGAGAAACGTCAGACTGATCAGCCCGCGGATCCGGCTGCACAGGCCAAGCGGCTGGCCGACCGGATGGCACTGATGGATGCGGGGATCGACGACTTTGCCCGCTGGCTGACGGACCTGGTCAGGACCGGACTGGCCTCCGCCCGCACGCAGCCGTACTCCTGGTGGGACGGCGTGGCAGCCCGCCTTGTTGACGCGCAGCTTCCTGGTTTGGCTGAACAGGTGCGCACCATGGGATCGGACGTACACGCCCGGGCCGACTGGGCCGACCATTTGCTGCTGCGGGCGGGCCGCTGGTGGGCCGTGACCAAGGCCTGGCGCATGAAGGACATCCTGACGCCGGACGAGCTTGCCGATCTCCGGGTGGCCGTCGGCTGGGCGGTTCCGACGGCGGACGTCCAGGGCACGGAGGCAATGCCCGGTCCGTGGCTGGTGCTGGGCGCCCACCGCAGCGACGACGGCCGGCTCCAGCAACAGCGGACGTGGCTTCGCGCACCCGACGGAACGGTCGTCGTCGTCCTCGATTTCGCCGCGCAGAGTGAGTCGTTGGCGACGCCCCAGCTCGCGGGCGCGGTGATGGACGCCACCGTCGCCCGGTACCCCGGCTCCGGACCCCGGCGGGCAATGTTCACCAGCCCTGCCGCACCACTGGGAATGGCAGCCAGCCTGGGCCAGGGCAGTAGTATCGCGCAGGCGCTGGACGCTGAATCGGCTGCGGTGGCCCTCTCCCCTTGGCGTGAGCGCCACCCCGTGCTGCTGGGCGGAGTGCGCATCTTTCCCGCTGACCGTGGCTGGCTTCGGGACGGAGCCGGTGACGCCCTCCCCCTGGTTGACGCACCGCTGGACTCTTTGCTGGCCCTGACCGGCGGCCATCCCGTGGACCTGTTCGGCGAACTGGACGAGGGCCGCATACGTCCCCTGTCCGTCGTCGTCGGCGGAGCCGTGGTGACGCCATGACGTGGCTGGCAGAGCTCAGAACGGCGGCGCTCGTCGGCACCGCACGCCACCCGGCACCGCCCCCGCCCTGTGAACTGGGCGTCCGGCCGCCGGAGGGCCTGTCCAGCGAGGAGTCGCTGCTTGACCAGGCGGCTTTGGCCGATGCCGTGACCCGTTCCTCCCGGGCATCCATCACCCTGGACGCTGCTGACCTGCCCGAGCCCGCACCACCGGACGATGCCCCTGAAGCCTCCGGAGAAGCGGCCCGGCTGCTGGACCTGCTGCTCACCCAGCCGCCGGTCGGACTGGAGCTTCGGAGCCTGCTGGTGGCGGATTGGCTTCAGCTGGCCCAAGCTTTCGGTCGGCGTGTCCCGCACCGGCTGCTGCCTATGCTGCTGGCCTTGGCGGACACCAAGCCGGGGGTCGCAGCACTTCTGCACCCGGCGATCGGCGCCCGCGGCCGGTGGCATCAGCACCTCAAAGCCGGGGGTACCGAACCACAGCCCACAAAAGCGCCGGATTGGACGGAGTTGAAAAGCGCAGACGCCACCACGGAACTGGCACGGCTCCGCCTCAGCGACCCGGCCGCCGCCCGCGAACAGCTGGCGGCGCACTGGGACGCGCTCGGCGCCCGGGAGCGCGCCGCCCATTTGGCCACGTTTGCGACGAACCTCCGGGACGACGACGAGGACCTGCTGGAGCGGGCCCTGGACGACAAAGCCAAGAGCGTGCGGGAGGTCGCCGCCGGCCTTCTCGACCGGCTCCCGGCCAGCGCCCGCGCCGGGCGCATGGCGGCACGGCTCCTCCCGCTGCTGCGCGTCAAGGGAGTGCTGCGCAAGCAATTCGAGATTGATCTCCCGCCCGAACCCGACGCGGCTGCCCTGCGGGACGGGATCGCGCCGGACCCCCGCGGCGGTGAGCCCGACCGGCTGGGCCGGCTCGACGCCGTCGTCCGCGGTGCCCCGCTCGTTGCTTGGACGACGGCGTCTGGCCGGAGCCCTGCGGCGACGGTGGTACTGCTCCAGAGCGAAAAGCGAGTCCTGGACACCATCTTCGCCACTGCCGCGCTGCGGGCCGACCTTGTCTGGGTACGTGCCCTGCTGGAGGTCCGCGTGGACCTGCGGCTGCTGAGCTGCCTGCCCCCGGATGAGCGCGAGGAAACCCTCGTTCGGCACATGCGGGGCGGCACGGCGAACCCGTTCACCCTGGCAACGCCGCTGCGTGACATGCCACGCCCCTGGGGGCCTGCCCTGGCAGAAGCCGTGCTGGAGCAGATCTCGGCCAAGAACGGTGGGCAGCTGGCAAGCCTGCTGGCCGACATCCTGCCGGCGGCTCTGCCACCCCAGGCGGCCGGACAGACCCGGCGCCTGCTGGAGCGTTCAGACGACGACGCCGCTCGGCGCCGCGTGCTTCGTGATGCCGTGCAATACCAATCATTTCGACAATCCCTGACGGAGGCTTTTCAATGACCGATGCCCAGAACGGCACCGACGTCCTTCGCGCCCACGCCGAGACGGCCTACGCCGACGAGCTCAGCGCACTGGCCGCCGTCGACGACCGGCCCCGGCCGCCCAGCTGGCGGCTGTCTCCCTGGGCGGTGACCACCTACATCCTTGGCGGCACCCTGCCAAACGGAGTGCAGGTCACGCCGAAATACCTGGGTTCGGAACGGCTGGTGGAAATCGCAGTGGCATCCCTGGCCACAGACCGGGCCCTGCTGTTGCTTGGCGTTCCGGGCACCGCGAAGACCTGGCTGGGAGAGCACCTCGCCGCAGCCGTTTCGGGGTCCTCCACCCTCGTAGTGCAGGGCACAGCCGGCACGCCGGAGGAGGCTCTGCGGTACGGCTGGAACTACGCCCGGCTGCTCGCCGACGGCCCGTCCCGCGCCGCCATGGTCCCCGGGCCGGTGATGCGCGCGATGGAGACCGGAAGCCTGGTGCGCGTGGAAGAACTCACCAGGATCCCGTCCGATGTGCAGGACTCCCTCATCACCATCCTCAGCGAGAAGGCCCTGCCGATCCCCGAGCTTAATGAAGAAGTGCAGGCGCGCAAGGGCTTCAACATCATCGCGACGGCCAACAACCGGGACAAGGGCGTCAATGATCTGTCCTCTGCACTGCGCCGCAGGTTCAATACCGTGGTGCTTCCGCTGCCGGACAGCATCGACCAGGAGGTCGAGATCGTTACTACCCGGGTCCGCAGCCTGGGCGAGGCGCTTGAGCTTCCGGCCGATCTGGCCGCGCTCTCGGAGGTCCGCCGGGTGGTCACCGTCATGCGGGAGCTGCGCGCCGGCGTAACCCAGGACCAGCGAACCACGCTCAAATCGCCCTCCGCGACCCTGTCGACTGCAGAGGCCATCTCGGTGATGACCAACGGGCTCTCCCTCGCCGCCCACTTCGGCGACGGAACCGTCCGGGCGCAGGACGTCGCTGCCAGCCTGGTGGGTGCAGTGGTCAAGGATCCCGTCCAGGACCGGGTGATCTGGCAGGAATACCTGGAAACCGTCGTCCGGAACCGGCCGGAATGGAAGGACCTCTACCGGGCCTGCCGTGACCTCGAGTCGTCGAACTGACCTGTGACAACTGACCGATGACAGACGTCCATGTCCTGGGGATCCGCCACCACGGTCCCGGTTCGGCACACTCCGTCGCCGAGGCGCTGGCCAGCCTCCGTCCGGATTTAGTGCTGGTTGAGGGTCCCCCGGAACTGGACCAGATCATCCCCCTGCTGTCCGATCCGGAGATGGTGCCGCCCGTCGCCGGCCTCATCTACGTAGCCGATGAACCCAGGCTGGCTTCCTTCTACCCGATGGCAAGCTTCTCGCCGGAATGGGTGGCGATCCGCTGGGCGCTGTCCACCGGCACCCAGGTGCGGGCGATCGACCTGCCCGCGGCGCACACCTTCGCACTGCAGATGGCCCCTGCACTGCCCATACCGCCAGCACCGCCCGCGCCGCCGTCGGCCGGGGACAACGAGGACGACGGCGGTCCCTCCACCGGGGGCACAGAACCACCAGCCCTGCCGCAGCAGCCCTACCGGCCCGATGCCATAGGGATGCTGGCCACGGCTGCCGGATACAGCGATGCCGAACGTTGGTGGGAGGACGCCATCGAGCACCGGAACACCGACCCCGTCGGCCGGTTCGCGGCGCTGACCGAGGCCATTGCGGAGATCCGTGCGGCCGACGACCGGCCAGGCGACCACCCTGATGTGGAGGAGAACAACCGTCGGGAAGCAGCGATGCGGCGACTGCTCCGGGCCGCCATGCGCGAAGGGCACGCGCGGATCGCCGTCGTGTGCGGCGCGTACCACGCCCCCGCACTGGTGCCGGCCGGCTTTCCGCCGGCGTCTGCCGACAACAAGGTCCTCGCGGGCCTGCCCAAGGCCAAGGTCGCCGTGACCTGGGTGCCGTGGACGTCGCGCCGGCTCAGCCTGCGCAGCGGCTACGGTGCCGGCGTCACAGCGCCAGGCTGGTACCAGCATCTCTTTTCGCACTGGATGGACCGGGAATCCGGTCCGGACGTGTCCACCACCTGGCTGGTCCGGGTAGCGCACGCACTACGCCGGGAAAACCTGGACGCATCAACGGCCTCCGTAGTGGAAGCAACCCGGCTGGCGAACGCCCTTGCCGCAGTCCGCGGCCGGCCCAGCCCGGGACTGACCGAACTGGACGACGCCGCACAGGCCGTGCTGTGCGACGGTTCTCCCCTGCCGCTGGCCCTGGTGCACCGCGAACTCACCGTGGGGCTCGAGCTCGGCAACGTGCCGGAATCCGCGCCGACCCTCCCCCTGGCCGCCGATCTTGCCGCCACGCAACGCCGGCTCCGGTGGAAGCCCAGCGCCATGGAGGAGGTCCTGGCCCTTGACCTTCGCAAGCCCAACCAGCTGGCCCGCTCGGTCCTGCTGCACCGGCTGGCACTGCTCGGAGTGCACTGGGGCACGCAGAGCGAAACCGGCCGGACGACAGGCACGTTCAAGGAGGTGTGGACGCTCCACTGGCAGCCGGAACTCGCTGTTGCAGTGGTGGAAGCCAGCCGCTACGGCACCACGGTCGCTTCGGCAGCCGCAGCCTGCGTGTCCGAACGCGCCAAGGACGCCGGCAGCCTGGCCGAGCTTAGCGAATTGCTCGCAAGCAGCCTGCTCGCTGACCTGCCCGACGGCATCGGCGGCGTAGTCACGGTACTTGCCGAACGCACCGCCCTGCAGCAGGACGTCGCGCCGCTGCTGGAAACCGTCGCCCCCCTTGCCCGGACGTGCCGGTACGGCAACGTGCGCGGCGTCGACGTCACCGGGGTGCGGAAGATCCTGGACACGACGGTGGTGCGGGCCTGCGTGGGACTGCCTACAGCTTGTGCAGGGTTGGACGATGACGCGGCGGACGCCATGCGGCGCGCCGTCGACGCGGCCCAGCAAGGACTGTCCTTGTTGCCTGACCTGCCGCTGGACGACTGGCACCGGGCGCTCGCCGCCGTCGCAGGCTCGGAACGGATCCACGGTTCGGTGGCGGGGCGCGCCAGCCGGCTGCTGCTGGACGCCGGCCTCGTGGACGGGAACGACGTCGCGGCCAGGCT
>JBKKDH010000276.1:0-2605 GCA_046708445.1 Arthrobacter sp. | reverse complement strand
GCCTCGGCAATGACCTCGGGGCCAATGCCGTCACCGGGAATGACAGCGAGATTGATGGATGCGCTCATGATTTCAGGGTAGCCAAGTCATCCACATTCTGGTCAAGCTGTCTCATTATTCGAACACTCGCCGGACGCTCTCTCACTTCCTGCACCTTAACGGCTAACGCTCTCTCACTTCCCGAAGAAGTGAGAGAGCGTCCCGGGAAAACCCAACAGGAAGTGAGAGAGCGTCCCGTGGGGTCAGGCCTCGGCTGGTTCCTCGTACTTGGGGAAAACCGGGGCCGGTGCGGGCAGCGGCGTCCCCGCGGCGATCGGTGTGGTGAGCGCGGAGAACTGCCGGGACGCGCCGTCGGGCTGGCCCAGGGTGTCCAGAAGCGCCGCGGCGGCCGTGGGCATGACGGGCTGCGCGAGGATGGCCACAATCCGCAGCACTTCCAGCGTCACGTACAGCACCGTATTCATGCGTTCGACGTCGGTCTTCCGCAAGACCCAGGGCGCCTGGTCCGCGAAGTAGGCATTGGTGTCGCCAAGCACGGCCCAGATGGCCTCGAGGGCACGGCTGAACTCCTGCTTTTCGAAGGCAGCCCGCGCCGTCTCAAGCAGCCCGTTGGCCTGTTCCAGGATCGCGGTGTCCGCGGCGGAGAAGGTCCCGGGTACCGGTACGCGGCCTTCGCAGTTCTTGGCCACCATGGACAATGACCGCTGAGCCAGGTTTCCGAAGTTGTTGGCCAGGTCAGAGTTCATGCGGCCCACGATGGCTTCGTGGTTGTAGCTGCCGTCGGCGCCGAACGGGACCTCCCGGAGGAAAAAAAACCGTACCTGGTCGAGGCCGTACTGCGCCACGAAGTCCGCCGGCGCCACCACGTTGCCGAGGGATTTGGACATCTTCACGCCGTTGTTGTGCAGGAAGCCGTGGATCATGACGCGCTTGGGCAGCTCGAGTCCGGCGCTCATCAGGAAGGCCGGCCAGTAGATGGCGTGGAAGCGTGAGATGTCCTTGCCGATGACGTGGACATCGGCGGGCCAGAACTTCCTGAATGATTCCGAATCGACATCCGGGTAGCCCACGCCCGTGAGGTAGTTCGTGAGGGCGTCCACCCAGACATACATCACGTGCTTGTCGTTGCCTGGGACGGGGACGCCCCAGTCGAAGGTGGTGCGGCTGATGGAAAGGTCTTCAAGGCCGCGCTTGACGAAGCTGATGACCTCGTTGAACCGGGACTGCGGCGCACCGAATTCGGGCTGTGCCTCGTACAGCGCCAGGAGCCGGTCCTGGTATGAGGACAGCCGGAAGAAGTAGCTCTCCTCCGCCGTCCAGGTCACCTCGGTGTCCGTCTCTTTCGAGTAGCGCACGCCGTCGTCCTTAACCACAGTGTCGTCCTCGACGTAGAACGCCTCGTCCCGGACGGAGTACCAGCCCTCATATTTGGACAGGTTGATATCGCCGTTGGCTTCCATCTTCTTCCAGATGGCCTGCGACGCGGCGTAGTGGTCCTCATCCGTGGTGCGGATGAACCGGTCGTAGGTGATGCCCAGGGCGGAATGCGCATACTTGTAGACCTCAGCGTTGCGGTCCACCAGCTCCTTGGGCGTGACGCCTTCCTTTTCGGCCGTCTGGGCGATCTTCATCCCGTGTTCGTCCGTGCCCGTCAGGAACATCACGCCATAGCCGTCCAGCCGCTTGAAGCGCGCCATGGCGTCGGTGGCAATGTACTCATAGGCGTGTCCGATATGCGGCACACCGTTCGGGTACGTGATGGCTGTGGTGATGTAGAACGGGGTTTTCTCTGGAGCAGTCACGTGCGGACAGTACCTTTGGTGCGGAGGGACAGGCTAGATAAGTTCAGTCAGCGTATCGCTCAGGCGGACCAGTTCGTGGTCATGTGAAGCGACCAGCACTGCGATTCCGTCGTTGGTGGTGTCTTTGAGGATGCTGATGATGCGGTTGGCGGATGCCCTGTCGAGGCTGGCGGTCGGTTCGTCCACCACCAGGACACGGGTGCCCAGGATCAGCGCGCGGGCAATGGCCACACGCTGGCGTTCACCGCCGGAGAGCTGCGCGGGGCGGTGCCGCATCCTGCGGCCCAGCCCCACGAGGTCCAGCAGGTCCTTGGCCATGTCGCGGCGCTGCTCCACCTCACCGTCAGGCACGGCCGGCAGAAGCACGTTTTCCAGCGCGCTCATGCCGTCGATCAGTGCCCCGCCCTGGTCCACGTAGCCGATGAGGGCCCGGCGGCGGTCTGCGATTTCGTCGTCGCCCATGCTTTCAAGGGAATCGCCTTCCCAGAAGACACGGCCCGACGTCGGCAGCGTCAGGCCCGCGCCCACGGTCAGTATGCTGGTCTTGCCGGATCCGCTTCGGCCGGCGACGCAGTGCATCTCGCCGGCGTGCAGCGTCAGGTCAAAGCCCTCGACGACGCTGACAGCCTCTGCCCCGCCCTTGCCCCCGCCATAGCGGATGGTGATGTCGCTCAGCTCCAGCGGGGTCCCGTGGTCCGAGGCCTTGACGATGGTGTTGGCACGGGTCTGCAGGGGCGCCTCAACCGAGCCGGACCTCCGGCTCCGGTGAACATTCGTCTCGTTTGTCATTGGACCACTTTCGT
>JBKKDH010000275.1:0-6263 GCA_046708445.1 Arthrobacter sp. | reverse complement strand
TGTGCCAGGCCACGGTCACCGTCAACGGTTTCGCTCCGGAGGAGGTCACCGTGGAGTCCGCTCCCGGCGGCGTCCTCCGCGTCCGGGGACTCATCCGCGGCATCGAAGGGCACACGGCCGATCCCGCCGTCGAGGTCCTCCAGACCTGGACCGTGACGCCAGGCGTGGTCCGCCACTCGCTGAAGGTGGGCACGTCACTGCCCTCGCTGGACGTCGAGCTGGCAGTGACCCTTGCGGCAGACTTCACCGACATGGCGGCGATCCGCCTGAGCCGGTTTGCCACGCCGCAGCCCCCGGAGTCGGCCGATGACCACTCCCTGCGCTGGCACAACGATGGCCGCACCCTCTCCATCTCCGCACCGGGCACCAACGGCGGCGGTGTTGCCCCCGGGGGCGTGAGGGCAGACGCTTCGCCGGGCCATGAGGGCAGCAGCCTCCCACGCCTCCTGTGGCACGGCACCGCAGGCCGCGGGCGGCCGTTCGACGCCGAATGGCAGGCCGTGCTGGACGAGACGGAAAGCGCTGTGGTTGCGGCGGCGCCGTCGTCCCTTGCCGTCCCAGCAATGGCCCTGCCTGCGGGGCCGCTGCGGACGCTGCTGGAGAATTCGCTCGACGAGCTCGACGGCCTTCGGATGGCCACACGCCGGTTGCCGGATGCCCCTTTCATGGCGGCCGGGGCTCCCTGGTATTTCACGCTGTTCGGCCGGGATTCCCTGTGGGCAGCTCGGTTCCTGTTGCCCCTGGACGCTGGCCTCGCCACCGGGACCCTGCGCGCCCTCGCGGCCCTCCAGGGCTCCGGCGCCGATCCGGACTCGGACGAAGAGCCTGGCCGGATGCTGCATGAGCTGCGGGCCAAGGAACTGGTCCTCGAAAACGACGGGCTACGCCTGCCACCGGTCTACTACGGTGCCGCAGACTCAACATCGCTCTGGCTGTGCCTGCTGGGCGAGCTGTGGCAGTCCGGGAAAGCGGACGACGCCGTCCGTACCCTGCTGCCCGCCGCGCGGCGGGCAGCGCAGTGGCTGCTGGCCTCCACCGGCCTTGCGGACGGCGACGGACTGCTGAGGTACCGGAATGTCAGCGGGCACGGTGTGGGCCACCATGGCTGGAAGGACTCCGCCGATGCGCTGCAGTTCAGGGACGGACGGCTGGCGGAGGGGCCTGTCGCCGTCGCGGAAGCCCAAGGCTACGCCCACCAGGCGGCCACCGCGACGGCGGAGCTGCTGGACGCGCTCGGCGAGCCGGGGGCCGGTGAGCTGCGGGAGTTCGCGTCGGCATTGGCGCAGCGGTTCCGCGAGCGCTTTTGGGTGGAGGACGCCCAGGGACCTTACCCGGCGATGGCCGTCGACGGCACCGGCACCCCCCTGGATGTGCCCGGCTCCAACATGGGCCACTTGCTCGGCACCGGCATCCTTGGTCCAACCGAGGCCCGGCACGTCGCCGCCCGGCTGCTCAGCCCGGAGCTGTTTTCCGGGTTCGGCCTGCATACGCTCTCGCACCGGGCACCCGGTTTCTGGCCCTTCAGCTACCACTGCGGTTCGGTCTGGAGCCACGACACTGCCATCGCCGTCCGTGGCCTGATGGCAGAAGGCTTCACCTCCGAAGCGAAGGCCCTAGCCGAAGGCCTGCTCGGCGCGTCTGCCGCCTTCGGATACCGGCTGCCGCAGCTTTTTGCCGGGGTCACCGCCACGGAATCCAGCCTGGCGGTGCCCTACCCCGCGTCCTGCCATCCCCAGGCGTGGTCCTCGGCCTCAGCCGTTGTGCTGGCGCAGGCGCTGGGCGGGCTGCGGTAGTTGGAGGCGCTGCGGTACCGAGGCGCTGCCCTATCCGTGGGGCTGCGGGCTGCTATCTGATGGCAGCCAGGGGCGTGAGGGTCGCCGCATTCAGGGAAACAGCGCCGCCGATGCCGGCAACCGAGGCACCGAAGGCACCGTCCTGCGGGAACACGAGCGAGGTCAGGCTCTGCCCGCCGCTGGTGAAAACCTCCACCGAGGACCGGTCAACATAGATGGTCAGCCTGACTTTCCCGTCGACGGCGGCACTCGCCACCGAGCTGGCCTGCCGGTAGGCGTCGTCCACCCGCTCCTGGGCCTTCCCGGCAGCTGCAGCATTGGTGCGCGCCGACCGTTTGGCCCCCTCCCCCTTGGACGCAGCATCACTGTCCCGGACCACAAACGCTGTTCCGTTCCGGAAGTCATAGCCCACGGTGGCATAGGTTTCCCCGCCGTTTTGCAGCAGGACCCGGGCCTCGGCGTCGGCTCCAGGGTTCTCAAGCTCAACGTCGATTTTGAAGGCTCCGCTGTCCGGGACCGGAAGAGGTGCACTGGTGCCGCCGCCCAAGTCCTGCGCGGGCACCTGCCGGGGCGGTCCTTCCAGGGACCCGAGGGCCGGCGTCGGGGTCGATACCAGGGTGGGCCGTCCGCCGTCGGACTGCAGGCGGATGTCCCGCACCACCGAATCGGCGCCGTACCAGCCCTCGGTGGGCAGTTGGCGGGCGTAGGCCCAGTTATTCATCCAGCCGATGGCCTGCCGGGAGGCCTTGCGCTGCCCGTCCGTGAGCCTCGGATCGTCCCAGGTCACGGCCGCGTAGAAGTCCGCGCCGCCGTCGAGCCACTGATGCTGGTCATCCGAGGCCGTGAACTGCTTGCCGTCCCAGGAACCGGTCCAGTAGGCCGTTCCGGTAGTCCGCCCCTCCGCGGAGCCGTTGGCGCCGGCGGCCAGCACCCACGTGCGCTTCGCGGGGTCGCCGTCGACGTCCAGCTGGAAGAAGTCCGGGCATTCGAGGACGCCCAGCCCGTCCCGTTCGAAGCTGGAGACGTACGTCCAGGCCTTGAGGTCGGTGGAGGTGTAGAACCCGATCTTGTGGCCCTCCGCGAGCAGCATGACCCACTGGTTGTGGTCCTCGTCCCGCAGGATGCGGGGATCACGCCAGTGCTCCTCCCCGGGGTTGTCCATAACCGGGTTCTGTTCGTAGCTCGTGAACGTGTCGCCCTTGTCCGTGGAGTAGAACAGCGACTGCCGCTGGACGCCGTCGTCCTGCTGGGTGAGGACGGCGATCACCGCCCCTTTGCCGAAGCCGGCTGTCCCTTCGGTGTCGACCACGGCCGTGCCGGTTTCGATGTCGCCCAGGCCGTTCCGGAACTTCTCAATGGCCACGCCCTCGTTATTCCAATGCACCAGGTCGGTGCTGGTGGCGTGGAACCACTCGGTGCCGTTCCCCTCCGGGTAGTCGGCGTTGTACAGGTAGTAGTAATGCCACGCGCCGTCCAGGAAAAACGGCCGTTGGGGATCGTTCATCCAGCGCTGCTCAGGGGTCAGGTGGTAGGCGGGACGGTAACCGGGGTCCTCCGCGGGCGCCGCCAGCCGCGAGGCCTCCGGCTCGGGCCATTTCCGGGGCACGCCCAGGTCCACCAGCAGTGAATCGCGGGCCTCGGCGCTGATGCATTCCGGCAGCCGGACCTTTGCATAATCCTGTTCGACGGCGTCGGTTGCCTCGCTGCTGCGGAGGAATACCTTCCCGTCCACGCGCGTCCCGGCCAGCCAGCCGGCACCGCACTCGATGGTCCGGACGTCCTCGGCGCCGCCGGTCCGGAGGGCCCCGGCCTGCTGTTCGAGCGTCCGGTCGTTGCCCTTCAGCCACAGGGACGCGTACGTTCCGTGTTCCTCGTGTGCGGTTTCCTGCGCCGCCGAAACCTCGTCGAGGACGCGGTCAGCCGCGGCTGCGGAACCTGTCCTGGTGTTGCCGGCAACCACCAGGGAAACCACCAGTGCGAGGGCAGCCACGGCGGCAGCGACCAGCCAGGGAAACGGATGGCGAAGGTTGAGGCGGGAGCTGATCTTGGGGAACCTGCGGACCATGTTGAGCCAATCGGTCGGTAAACGCACAAGTGCCGTCCCCCATGTCGGGAGACGGCACCAGCGCTACGGAACCATCAATTCTACAGGGTTGTACGGGGCCGCCCTAAATCCAAGGCGGGATCCGAACCATCAGTCTGCTGGGGTCATGGAATGTCCACTGGACGCTTTTTCTGCGGGTAAGGGGTCTCGCCGCGGGCCAGCATCCCGACGAAACCAGCTATCCGCCTGGCCCGGGTTTCGGGCCGTTTGGCCGAATTTGTCCGGTAGATCAGGGCGTACCGGTTCACCGAGGTGAGGACGTCGAACATGGCCTGGGCCGCCGGAACGGCGGCGATAGCGGCGGTCAGGTCCTCGGGCATTTCAGCTGTGGCCGGCCCGGCGTACGCGGCTTCCCAGCGGCCGTCGGCCTTGGCACTGTCGACGGCGGCCCGGCCGGCGTCGGTCATCTTCCCGGCGTCCTCCAGCCGCGCAATCCGCGCCACGTTCCGTTCCGACCAGGGGCTCTTGGGGCCCCGGCGCGTCATGCGCTGGAAGGAGCTTCCGCCGTCGCGTTTCCGGGCCTGGCCATCGATCCAGCCGAAGCAGAGCGCCTCAAGAAGTGCCGCCTCGTAGTCCAGTTCGGTGACGTCGCCGCCTTTCTTGTGCAGCACCAGCCACACCCCTGGACTGTCCGCATAGTTGGCTTCCAGCCAGGCCCGCCACGCGGCAGCGTCCGGCACCAGCAGTTCCTCCAGTTCAATGGCCATGGACCCATTCTGCCCCCGGTGCCACCTGAAGCAAGTCATGGCATGATGGCCGTATCTGCGCCGTTTCCTGCCGTCGAGGAGAATCACATGCTGCGTTCGCGCCCTGTCCACTTCACATCCCGGCTCGACGCCTGGGAGCGGCTGCTCACCGGACTGGGACTGGCCAAAACCGTGGATGATGGCTCCTGGCGCGAGTTTGACGCCGGTTCAGGACGGCTGGCGCTCCACGCGGCCGAGCCAGGTTCGCCGGAGGACGGAACCACCAGTTTCGGCGTCGAGGTGGGCGACCTCGCCGAATTCGCCCGGCGCACCAACCTGGCCGGTGAGGAAGCGGGCAGCACCCCCGCCGAGCTCGTCCAGGCAGAGCACGGCGAGTCCTGCCGCATCACCGGTCCGGATGGGTTCAGCTTCCTCGCCGATCCCGCCGCCAAGGCCGCCGATGGCACCTGGGCGACGTCTGCCGACGCGGATCCGGGCCTCGCCGTCGTCGAGGTCTGGTTCACGGAGGATCCGGGGTCCGCGGCACAGACCCTGCGCGATATCGGCGCCCGCTTCCGCCCCTTCCCCGATGATGACGAAACCGCTGACTTCGCGGCCAAGAACGGCGGGGTGCTGATGGTGCGCCCCGCCGAGGGAGCGCCGCGGGCGGGCCTGGGCTTCGAGTACGACGGCGACCTTGCAGCCTTGCAGAGCCGCCTCGCCGATGCGGGGCACGAGGTCCGCGTGACGGAGGAAGCGTTCGGGCGCACCCTGCATGTGGCCAACCCCGACGCCGGTGCGGATGCCGCAGCGGGCGCCGGCGGAGCGCCGCACGTTCCGGCCAGCCTCTGGATCTCCAAACGCTGAATCGAAGGGCGGGTTTCGGCGCTTTGGACGACGCTTTACGCGTAAGAGCTCACTCCTCGCCGGTCCGCAGCCGTCCGATGGGGTAGAACTTAACCATGAACGTTCGCACACCTGACCCCAATCCCGGCTGGCTCTCCGAAGAGGACCTCTTTGAGGCGCGCGGGAGGCTCCCCATGGTTTATGTGGAGGCTGTTCCGGTCAGGCTCGATCCGCTCGGATTCGTGAACGAAGTGGGCACTCTGCTGCAGGCCGACGAGGACGGCACCATGATCCGTTCCCTCGTCTCGGGCCGTGTGATCTACCGCGAAACCATCCGCGCGGCACTCCTGCGCCACATGGAAAAGGACCTCGGCCCGCTGGCCTTCCCGCAGCTGCCCATCAGCCCGGTGCCTTTCACCGTGGCCGAATACTTCCCGGCACCGTCCCAGACCGGGTTCACAGATGACCGCCAACACGCCGTATCGCTGGCTTACGTCATCCCGGTCACGGGTGAATGCGAGCCCCGCCAGGACGCCCTGGAACTGACCTGGATGACCCCCGAGGAAGTGCTGAGCCCCGGCGTGCAGCTGGAATTCAGCGGTGGCCGCGGCGCCCTGATCCGCCAGGCACTCGCGTTCGCCGGCGTGGGCTTCTGACCCTCGCGGATAACCCGGCGTCCCCGACTTCCGGCGCCGTCCTTTGTAGACTGTAGGGCGGACCGCAAGAGAACTTAAGGACTCCCATGACCGAAACCCCAGCCGCCCGGCACTACAGCGAACAGCAGGCTGGATCCCTGACCACCGGTGATGAACTCCTGCTGCCCGACGGCGAACG
>JBKKDH010000274.1:0-4030 GCA_046708445.1 Arthrobacter sp. | reverse complement strand
AAGGATGGCCGGACGGGCCCCTCGTGCTCGGAGTCGGCTGGAACTTTCCAGAGCCCCTGATCCACGCCGCCGCCGAGCTCGCGGCTGCTTTGGAGCTGCACCTTGTCTGCGCCTTCGTCGACCCGGCAAGTTACCTCACGGAATGGGAGCCGGAAGGCCAACGGACAGCACTGTCCCTGGACCCCAACATCAACGAGGAAGCCGACTATCCCGCCAGCCAGCTGCAACGGAACCTGGAGACCCTGCTTGGACAGCCGGGGGAGACCTGGTCCTTCCGGGTGCTCAATGGAGACGTTTCCAAGGCACTTATCCGACTGGCCGAGAACGCAGGAGCGTCATTGATCGTTGTCGGCGCCGACCGGCCAGGATCCCTGGCATGGGTGGACAGGCTCCTCGAAGGGTCTGTTTCAGCATCCTTGATCCACAGCCAGCGCAGGCCGGTCCTCGTTGTCCCCGAAAGCCGCCTCGGGGATCCGATCCAGCGCGCTTCCTAGCTAGGCGCCGCCTTCCGCCCGGAGCAAGGCCATC
This sequence comes from Arthrobacter sp., assembly GCA_046708445.1. GTDB lineage: Bacteria > Actinomycetota > Actinomycetes > Actinomycetales > Micrococcaceae > Arthrobacter. The sequence goes on along the minus strand of JBKKDH010000274.1, from coordinate 3,502 downwards.
AGTCGGGTTTGATGTTCTGGTTCAGGGTGAAGAAGTTAGTGGGGTCGTACTTGCGCTTGAGTGCCTTGAGCCGGTCGTACTTTGCGTTCCCATAGGCCTGCCTGACCCGGTCCTCGCCCTCTTCCATCAGGAAGTTCACGTACACGCTTGTGTGGTGGGGCGCCAGGGCGGACCAGTAGTCGCGGGCCCATTGGCGCTCGGCGTCGAAGCCATCGGCGGTCTTGCTGTTGCCATTGATATTGAACGTAAACCCCGCCCGGCGGCCATTGAAGGCGGTGGCACCCTCGTCGATGCGCCCCACCGCGCCGCCCATCTGCCACAGGGCGATGCTGGTAACCGGCGAAGCGATCCGCATGCCGTGCTCGACGACGATATCGATGACCTCGTCGCTGAGGGCGGCGACATCACAGGACCGGACGTAGTAATGCCAACCGTGCGGGAAGGACGGATCGAACGTTCTCTGATGCTCCAGAAACGGCTTTGGCCGGCAAAAGTCGAGCACGGGCGAACCGAATTCCTTCAGCGGCCGCAGGACGCGTTCGCCCTCCTCGACCGGTCCCGCGTAGCAGGCAGTGATTGCAAGGACGAGTTTGCCCACCAGCCCGGGCGGCACAATCGGCAACGCCGGCGCCCTGCGCTGCACTGCAATCGTCATGAGCTCATCGGGGCATTCCGCGATCCAGTCGCGATAAAACCGCAGCACTTCCGGGGCATCTTCCATCGCCCAGAAGACCGGACCCGCCATAACGTACGGGCCCACAGGATTGAGGCGGAACTCGAACTCAGTGACGATGCCGAAGTTCCCCCCACCACCGCGGACGCCCCAGAAGAGGTCGGCGTTCTCATGGTCGCTGGCCTTGACCAGCTCGCCGTCGGCCGTGACCACGTCCACAGACAGCAACTGGTCGATGGTGAGCCCGTACTTGCGCATAACCCAGCCGATGCCGCCGCCCAGCGTAAGGCCAGCCACCCCGGTGTGGGTGACGATTCCGGAAGGAACAGCGAGACCAAACTCCTGTGTTTCGCGGTCGAGCTCGCCGAGCAGCACGCCGGCCTGGACCCGGGCCGTCCGCGCCTCGGGGTCCACCCGGACCCCTTTCATCGGCCCAAGGTCGATTAGCATGCCGTCGTCGCACACTGACAGCCCGGGGAAGCTGTGGCCGCCTCCCCGCACAGCGACCAGCAGGTCCTGGGAGCGGGCCAGCCGGAGGGCTGCCCGGATGTCTGCGACTCCGGCGCAGCGCGCGATGAGTGCGGGACGGCGATCAATCGATCCGTTCCACACCTTGCGATGCCCGTCGTAGCCAACGTCACCCGGACGGACGAGTTCACCCCGAAACGATGCCTGCAGCTCGTCGACAGCACCGCCGTCGACCGTTGTGCCCTGTGCCATGGACTCACGGACCCTTCTCTCCTGCGAGCAGATTCCCACCGTTCGGACGAACTGGCAAGAGAGAACTGGGACGTGCTGTCCATGCCCTGCAGTCAGCACGTCCTGTACGTCAGCTGACGGCCTTCTTCATGAGTTCCACGATCCTCGGCTCATCGCTGGCAGTGAGCTTCGTCAGCGCATAGGAAGTGGGCCACATGTTCCCGTCGTCCAGGTTTGCGGGGTCGTTGAATCCCAGCGTCGGGTAGCGTGCCTTGAATTTGTCGGCGGGCTGGAAGAAGCAGACCACCTTGCCGTCCTTGGCATAAGCAGGCATGCCGTACCAGGTTTTCGGTGACAGCTCAGGTGCGTTTTCCTTGATGATGGCGTGCAGGCGTTCGGCGATGGCCCGATCCCGGTCCGACATTTCGGCGATCTTCGCGAGGACTTCGCTCTCGCCGTCCGCCTTGGCACTGCGCGCACCCTTTCGCGACTCGGACTTGAGCTCCTGGGCCCGTTCCTTCATTGCGGCACGTTCTTCCGCATCGAAGCCGTCGTAGGACTTGGTGGTGGCTGGCTTTTCCGTCACTTCGGGTTCCTTCCGTCATGGTCTGGTGGGACCCACGCTAGTGTCAGTTCGCCGCGGCGGCTTCTCCAGAACTGCTCGAAGTGCCGAACCCCTTAGCGGGTGGAGGATCCTTCCGCGGGGCCGGTGCTCTGGCGGACAACCAGTTCCGGCGTAAACACCACGGCGCGGTGCCTCGGGTTCTCAGATTCCACTTCTTCCGCCAGCAGTTCAATGGCGGTGCGTCCCAGCGCCTCGGTGGGCTGGCGGATGGAGGAAAGCGGCACCACGGCCGAGACGGCAAAGTCGATGTCGTCGTAACCGATCAGTGCAATGTCCTCGGGAATCCTCAACGTGTGCGTCATGGTGAGCGACTGCATCACTCCCAATGCCAGCAGGTCGTTGGCGCAGAAGATGCCGTCCGGCAGGTCCCCGCGCTCCACGAGCATGTTGCCCACGCTCCGTCCGGCCAGCACAGTCTGTCCGTCGGAATCAAGGACCTCAAGGGTGGCGTCATGTTCCTCCTTCACGGCGCGCTGCGCACCCTGAAGACGGTCCGCGACCTGGCGGATGGAGGTGGGGCCGCCCACAAAGGCGAGCCGACGGCGGCCGGTGTCCAGCAAGTGCCGCGCAGCCAGGTACCCTCCGGCGTCGTCGTCCACGGACACGGAACTGTACTTGCTCTCGTCGGCCAGGCGGTCCACCAGGACGGTGGGCACACCGCGTTCACGGAGTAGATCCAGCCGGTCGGTAACGTCGCCGACGGGGGAGATGAGGAGCCCCTGGACGCGCTGTTCCTGGAACAGGTCGATGTAGTTGGACTCGCGGCTGGCGTTGTGGCCGCTGTCGCCCAGCAGCACGGCGCTGCCCTGGAGCGCCGCCGCGTCTTCGGCGGCGCGCACCACGGACGTGAAGAACGGGTTGCCGACATCGAGCACGATCAGCCCGATGGTGCGGCTCTGGCCGGCGCGCAACTGGCGGGCGGCGTCGTTGCGGACGAAGCCCAGCTCGTCGATGGCCCGGAGCACGCGCTCCTTGGTTCGCTGGGAAACCCTGTCCGGATAGTTCAGGACATTGGAGACCGTGCCCACGGCAACACTGGCATGGTTGGCGACGTCCTTGATGCTGGCTGAGCGATTCATGATTCTCCATGCTGGTATGCCGCGTGCAGTACTTTTCGCCGGTCCAGGACCATGGCTGGGAAATTGCTTGACACCTTCTTGTCTCAAGGGTACTTTGAATCGTAATAATGAAACGATTCAAAGTTTGGGAAGTTCAGGAGAGTTGCAGATGAGGGTGTGTTTCCGCTCCTCGGTCCAGCCAGAGCTGATCGACGAATACCGGCGCCGGCATGCTGCCGTGTGGCCGGAGATGCTCCGTGCGTTGAGAGACGCCGGCTGGAACAACTACTCGCTGTTCCTGGGCGCGGACGGGCTCCTGGTGGGCTATGTCGAATGCGACGATTTCGACGCCGTCCGGGCGCGGATGGCGCTGACCGAGGTCAATGCCCGCTGGCAGGCCGAGATGGCCACATTGTTCGACAATCCGGGCCAGGCCCCCGACGAAGG
>JBKKDH010000273.1:0-18445 GCA_046708445.1 Arthrobacter sp. | reverse complement strand
AGCCCTACCCGTTCCGGTACGGTCTGATGAAGTCGTGGCTTCTGCATTACTCACGATGCCGGCCGCCTCCCGATAGATGATGTTGTGACTACTAGCCTAGCGATTTTCCGGGCGCAGTGGTGCACCGAGTTTGCCCTCCGGCGTGACAACATGGTCTGTTGTGAAAGACGACAGCACCGAAATCAGCGCCCGCAGGCGGTATTTCCGGTACGCCGTTTTTTCGCTCACAGCCCTCCTCGTGATGAGCCTGGGCATAGCCCTCGTCCCCCACCAGTCCCCCGCACCTGCGGAAACGCCTTTTTCCGAGCGTGCCCGGGCCGCGGCACTGGCCGATACCCTGGCCCTGAGGGCTGCGGGGAAGGAGTTGGCAGGGGCCGCTGAAGGCGAGGGGGCGTCCGACAATACCGCCGTGCTGGACCGCATTGTGACTTTGCTGACCATCCAGGCCCGGGCCCTGGTGCTGCCCGGTGACACCACAGCCTCCCCCACCCGGACAGAGGCGGGACAGACGGCAGCCCCGAGTTCTTCCGCGGGCCCGGCCGACTCTCCCGGGGGTTCTGCGTCGACTGTCCCGTCCTCCGCTGCAGACCTGGCGGCAGCCCTGTCCGCCAGCGGGGCGAGGCGCCTGACCGATGCGCTGGAAGCCGACGGCGGCATGGCCCGCCTTCTCGCCGGCGCCGGCGCCGCGCAGCTGCTCGCGGCCCAGGAGGCCGCAGCTTCCGCCGGCGTTCCGGCGGAGGAACTGCCCGGTTGGCAGGAGCCCAACGGTTCCCCTGCCCAGGCCACCCCCGCTCCTGCAGAGTGCACCAGTCCCGGGCCGTCAGGCGAACGGGAAGACGACGGTGCTGGGGAAGGCGACGGTGCTGGTGCCGGCGTGGACTCCGCGCTCACCGCCGCCTTGGATTCCGAACTTGAGACTGTCTATGCCTACCAGGCTGCGCTGACGCGCCTCGACCCGGCAGCCGCGGCCCGGGCGTCCGGCCTGTTGGTGGAACACCTGGACCTCGCCGAGGAGGCTGAGGCCTACGCCGCCATGCACTGCGCAGTGGTTCCGCCAACGCAACCCGGCTACGTACTCGACAGTGCATTCCTTGGGGCGCCCGCCGCAGGGCTGGCACGCCTGGAGTCCGGCACCCTGCGGGCCTTCGGTGATGTTGTGGCGTTCAGCACAGGTCCAACCCGTGGATGGGCGGCGTCGGCCCTGGTGGCCGCTGCGCAGAGGACCATCCTTTGGGGCGGGGATCCCGGTGCCGTTCCCGGCCTGGAACTGGACGAGTCACAGCTTCCCCTCTTGCCGGACCTGCCCGGGCAAGCCGGCTCCACCACATTTGCGCCAGCCACGTAGGTCCTGATGCTGGCAAGCAGGCCCAAGTGGTGGTTTGCTGATTTTATGGATTCCCAGGAGCCAGCCGGCCTTCCGGCGGACAACAAGGACCTGCAGCGCCACCTCGAAACCGAGCCTCACGACAACGACGTGGCCCAGCGCCTGAACTGGCTGCGCGCCGGAGTCCTGGGCGCCAACGACGGCATCGTCTCCGTAGCCGCCATCGTGGTGGGCGTGGCAGGTGCAACCTCGGACTCCGGACCGATCCTGGCGGCGGGCGCTGCCGGCCTGGTCGGCGGCGCCGTGTCCATGGCTTTGGGCGAGTATGTGTCCGTCAGCAGCCAAAGCGACAGCCAGAGGGCGCTGATCGAAAAGGAGCGCCGCGAGCTTGCCGAAGAGCCGGCAGAAGAACTCGCCGAGCTGGCCGCCATCTACCAGGACAAGGGCCTCAGCACCGAGACCGCCCACCAGGTGGCGGTGGAACTAACGGAACACAATGCCCTTGCAGCGCATCTCTCGGCTGAGCTCAACATCGACGAAGGGGACATCGTCAGCCCCTGGCACGCCGCCTTCGCTTCGGCTGTGGCCTTTACCCTCGGCGCGGTCCTGCCAATGCTGGCTATCCTCCTGCCGCCGCCAGGCATCCGGGTTCCGCTGACCTTTGGCACCGTGCTGGCGGCACTGGCCCTGACCGGTGCGCTGGGAGCCTGGATCGGGGGCGGTTCCAAAACGCGCGCGGCGGTCCGGGTGGTGGTGGGAGGCGCGCTGGCCCTGGCGGCGACTTTCACCATCGGCAACCTGCTCGGGGCCAGCGGAGTGGTTTAAACGGCGTAGTCCCGGCGCAACGCAGGGACGTGGACGCGGCGGCATCCCAACCCCCCGGAAGCCCGTGTCAACTACGCTGGAGTCGATGAGCCAGCAGACCCAGGTGCCGATCCCCGTAGACCTTGCCGCAAGATACAGCCGAAGCAGCGCCGGACGGGCTTGGCTGGCCTCCCTGCCTGCCCTGTTGACCGGCCGGCTGGAGCATTGGGACCTTGGCGTCGACCTGGATCCCGGTGGAATGCCATGGAACGGCCACGGCGGCGTGGTAGTCCCGGTCCGCCGCAACGATGGAACACCGGCCGCCCTCAAGGTCGCCTTTCCCCATGATGAAGCCCGCGTCGAGCGGCACGCCCTGGAGCTGTGGGCGGGGCACGGCGCCGTCCGCTTGCTGGAGTCCGACGCCGGAACGTGCTCCATGCTGCTGGAACGGCTGGACGCGGACTTCTCCCTGCAGGACGTCCCGATGGATGACGCCGTAGCCGTGTGGGGCGGGCTGGTCCGCCAGTTGAGCCTGGAGCCTGACCACCGGCCACAATGGCTGGAGTTCGACCACATCGCCGGGCGGGCCGAGCAGTGGAGCGACGACCTGCCGGCGGACTGGGAGCAGCAGGGCCGGCCGTTTCCGCGGTGGCTGCTGGAAGCTGCCCTGGAAGTCTGCCAGACCCGCGGTGCCGTGGGGCGCCGCTCCGGACACGACGTGCTGGTGCACACCGACTTCCACTTCCTGAACATCCTGGCCCGTACCGCAGGGCAGAGACCAGGCTTCGCGGCCATCGACCCCCAGCCCATGATCGGCGAACCGGAATTCGCGGTGGCACCGCTGCTCTGGAACCGGATACGGGACCTCCCGCGCAGCGACCCGCGGGCGGGGCTGCGGGAACGGTGCCGTGATTTCAGCGAGGCAGCTGGCCTGGACAGTGACGTGGCCCTCCAGTGGGGTGTTGCCCGCGAAGTGGAGAACGCCCTCTCCTACGCCGGCCGCCCGCACCACCAGGGGGACCTGGCACGCTCGCTGTGGGTGGCCAGCACCCTGGCCGGCCGGACCCTGGACGGGCTGCCGCCCGCGCATTCCCTGCCGGAACCGGGACAGGCGTACCCGGCAAGCTGACGGCGTCAGGCCTTGGCTGCCCGGACCGCCGCGAAGGCCGAAGTGACGGCGTCAACCGCTGTGCCGACGTCGTCCGCGTCCGTGCTCCAGTTGCTCACGGACACGCGCAGGACGTCCCTGCCCTGCCACCGCGATCCGGACATCCAGACCTTGCCGTCTTCGATCACCCGCGCCGTCACCGCCCTCGTGGTGGCATCATCGCCGAAGGCGAGCGACACCTGGGTATATTCGACATCGTTGAGTACCTCGATGCCCTCGAATGCCGCGAGCTGGTCGGCCAGTTGGCCGGCGCGCAGCACCAGCTCACGGACCTGGCGCGCCACGCCCTCCCGGCCAAGGGATCTCAGCGCCGCCCACACGGGCACGCCGCGGGCCCGGCGCGAGAGCTCCGGGACTTTTTCAAGCGGGTCGGCGGCACCGTCAGCGGCCTGGATCAGGTAGCTGGCATGCACGCCCATGGCCGCGCGCAGGGCGGCGGCGTCCCTGACCACCGCTATGCCACAATCGTAGGGAACATTAAGGGTCTTATGCGCGTCACTGGCCCACGAGTCCGCCAGGCCCATCCCGGCGGTAAGCGCCGAAAGTTCAGGCACGGCGGCGGCCCACAGCCCGAACGCCCCGTCCACGTGGACCCAGGCTCCGTGGGCCTTCGCGACGCCGACAGCCTCGACGAAGGGATCGAACGCTCCCGAGTGCAGGTTCCCGGCCTGCAGGCATACAAGGGCCGGACCGGAACCAGCGGACAGCTGCCGGTCGAGCGCGTCGGCCAGAATCCTGCCCTGCCGGTCCGACGGCACCGCCACCGGCCGCCCCAGCCCCAAGTACCGCAGGGCCAGATCGACCGAGTCATGGCGTTCCTGGCCGACGAGACAGCGGATCCGCGGTGCACCGAATAGCCCGTCGCGCTCCAGGTTCCAGGCGGCGTCGGCGAGCAGGCTGGAGCGGGCGGCAGCCAACCCGGCGAAGTTGGCCATCGTGGCTCCGGTGACAAAGCCGACGTCCGATCCGTCCGGGAGGCCCAGGAGGTCCACGAGCCAGCGCCCGGCCGCGTCCTCAATGGCCGCCATGGCAGGCGCGGAGACGCGGAGCACCGCGTTCTGGTCCCAGGCGCTGACAAGCCAGTCGGCCGCCAGTGAGGCAGGCAGCGTCCCGCCGATCACCCAGCCAAAAAACCGCCCGGACGGCATGGCCATCAGCCCGGGTTCGGCCTTGTCCGCCAGATACTCAACCACAGCTGCTGCAGGCATGCCCTGGGCCGGGAGGGGGCCGCCGAAGTCTGCTGCGAGCTCGTGGGCGCTTTGGGCCGGCCCGACATGCCGCCCCGGCAGGCTCGCCAGCCACTCCCGGGCGTGGCGGGCGGCGGCCTCGAGTGCCTCGGAATATTGTTCGCCTTCTGCGGACATACACGCATGCTACGCCCGGTCGGTCAGGGCCGCGAGGATTCCCTCCACCCTTGTCAGGCGAAGTTCTCCTGCCAGACGTCGTAGCCGAGTTTGATGATCAGGGCTCCCACCACCACCAGGAACACGATCCGGACGAAACGGCTCCCCTGCTTGACCGCGGTGCGGGCGCCCAGGTATCCGCCCGCCATATTGGCCGCACCCAGCAGCAGGCCGATGCCCCACAGCAGCGAGCCGTGCGGCAGGAAGAACAGCAGCGCTCCGGCGTTGGTGGCCATGTTGACGATCTTCGCCTTGGCACTGGCCTCCAGGAAGGCGTACCCCATGGCGGAGACCAGGGCGATGACCAGGAAGGAGCCGGTGCCCGGCCCGATGAGGCCGTCGTAGAAGCCGATCACCGCGCCGATCATGCACGCCACGACGTAGTGAGTGTGTCCGTCGTGGCGCAGCACGGTGATGTCCCCGACGTTGGGCTTGAGGGCGGTAAAAAGCGCGACGGCGACCAGCGCGGCCACGATGATGGGCTTGAAGACACTGGCTGGCAGGGTCGCCGCCAGCACCGCCCCGCCGAAACTGCCGGCGAGGGCTATCACCGCCATGGGCAGGGCGGTCTTCAGGTCAGGTTTGACCCGCCCGTAGTAGGTGACGGCACTGGTGGTGGTGCCGAAGATCGACCCCATCTTGTTCGTGGCAAGCGCCTGGACGGGGGTGATGCCAGGCACCAGGAGCAGGGCGGGGAGCTGGATCAGTCCGCCGCCGCCCACCACCGCGTCCACCCAGCCGGCAGCGAATCCGGCCACCACAATCAGGATGAGGGTGGTGAGCTGGATCGATTCGAATCCCGAGACCAACGCTACGGGTCAGCTGTTGCGGACGGCGGTGACCACGTAGTCGACCGCCTTGTCCACTGCAACGTTCTCCGCTTCGCCGGTGCGGCGGTCCTTGATCTCCACAACGCCGTCCACCAGGCCGCGGCCGACGGCCAGGATGGTGGGGACGCCAACGAGTTCGGCGTCGCCGAACTTGACGCCCGGGGAAACCTTGGGGCGGTCGTCGTAGATGACGTCCAGGCCTGCGGCCTCAAGATCCAGGGCCAGTTTTTCGGCTGCGGCGAAGATCTCTTCGCCCTTGCCTACAGCCACCACGTGGACATCAGCCGGTGCCACGGCGCGCGGCCAGACCAGTCCCCTGTCGTCGTGGTTGGACTCAGCCAGGGCGGCGACGGCACGGGTGACACCGACGCCGTAGGAACCCATGGTGACCACCACCTGCTTGCCGTTCTGGTCCAGGACCTTCAGCTCAAGGGCTGCGGCGTACTTGCGGCCGAGCTGGAAAATGTGGCCCATCTCGATGCCGCGGGCGATTTCCAGCGGACCGGAGCCGTCCGGTGCGGGGTCGCCTTCGCGGACGTCGGTGCATTCGATCACGCCATCCCAGCTGAAGTCGCGGCCGGCGACGAGGCCGAATACGTGCTTTCCGGCCTCGTTGGCGCCCGTGATCCACGCCGTGCCGCTGACGACGCGGGGATCGACGAGGTAGAGGAGCTTGGTGGCGCTTTCGCTGCCCAGCAGGGGTTCGTCCAGCGTCAGGCCTGGGCCAAGGTAGCCCTTGACGATGAGGGGCTGCTTCTTGAGATCCTCGTCGTTGGCTGCTTCAAGTCCGATCTCTCCGGCGATGGGAAGGAAGGAGCCGATGTTGGCTTCGACGCGCTTCAGGTCCACGCCACGGTCGCCCGGCAGGCCAATGACCACAAGCTGGCGTTCCCCGGTGGGCAGGGTGACGGCCAGGACAACATTCTTGAGGGTGTCGGCGGCAGTCCAGGCGCCGCCGTCGGCCTCGCTGCGGGGAGCCAGTTCGTTGGATGCGGCCACCAGCGTTTCGATGGTGGGGGTGTTCGGGGTGTCCAAGACCTCCGCGGCCGGGGCGTTGCTGAAGTCGACGTCGGCAGGGACCACCGTGGTGACGGCCTCGACGTTTGCCGCGTAACCGCCGGCGGACCGTACAAACGTGTCCTCGCCGATCTCGGTGGGGTGCAGGAATTCCTCGCTCTTGGACCCGCCCATGGCGCCGGCGGTGGCGGCAACGGGAACAACTTCCAGGCCCAGGCGCTCGAAGATGCGGAGGTAGGCGCCGCGGTGCGCGGCGTAGCTGGCGTCCAGGCCGGCGTCGTCCACGTCGAACGAGTAGGAGTCCTTCATGATGAACTCGCGGCCGCGCAGCAGGCCCGCGCGGGGGCGCGCCTCATCGCGGTACTTGTTCTGGATCTGGTAGAGGCTCAGGGGCAGGTCCTTGTACGAGGAGTACAGGTCCTTGACCAGGAGGGTGAACATTTCCTCGTGGGTGGGTGCCAGCAGGTAGTCTGCACCTTTGCGGTCCTGGAGCCGGAACAGGCCCTCGCCGTACTCGGTCCAGCGGTTGGTGGCCTCGTAAGGTTCCCGCGGCAGCAGGGCCGGGAAGTGGACTTCCTGGGCCCCAATGGCAGCCATTTCCTCGCGGATGACAGCTTCGACCTTGCGCAGCACACTGAGCCCCAGCGGCAGCCAGGTGTAGATGCCGGGCGCCGCGCGCCGGATGTAGCCGGCCCGGACCAGAAGCCTGTGGCTGGCAACCTCGGCGTCTACGGGATCTTCACGCAGGGTGCGCAGGAAAAGCTGGGACAGTCTTGTGACCACGGGTCGGTATCCGTTTCTGGGGAATGGCTGCTGGAAAGCAGGGCCGGGCAATTCGTCTGGGTACCAATCTACCGGCAAAGCCCGGCCTTCCCCTGCGGCAGGACCCCGCGCGGGCCGCAATCGGGCAACGGCCTGGACGCAATAGAGCCACGCCCGGCGATGCAAAGCCCCTGGCCGTAAACGGCTGGTCATTGCATCCGGGCGTGGCTCCACGGCGTTGACGCTTGGTACTGGTGAGGACTGGTGAGACCGCCCACCCACACTCCAGCGCAGCTAGGTCGAACTTATGTGATCGCCGACACCTTGACAAGGGTTTTTTCCATTCGACGTTGTTGACGGCCCCCGACGACGGGTCTAGTTTTAATTCATCATGTGGTGAATTCATCGATTTTCACCAGCGTGCAGGCACCACCACCCGGAGGCAGTCATGTCCCACTCAGCAGCAGCGGCCCTTGCCGGACCCGGAGATGACGTGGCCGTGGCCACGAGGTCCCTGCACGTGGTCCGGGGAAAGATTCCCGTCCTTCAGGGCCTGGACTTTGCCATCCCGGCAGGAAAGATCACCGGCCTGCTGGGCCCGTCAGGCAGCGGAAAGACCACCCTGATGCGGGCCATCGTCGGAGTCCAGCGGCTGAGCTCGGGATCCGTCACCGTACTGGGCCTTCCGGCCGGCCATCCCTCACTCCGGCACCGGGTGGGCTACGTGACCCAGTCCCCCAGCGTCTACCCGGACCTGACCGTGGAAGCCAACGTCCGCTACTTCGGGGCGATGCACCGGAAAGGGCGCGCCGACGCCGCCGAGGCGATTGCCGCCGTCGGGCTTGAACAGCAGGCACGGCAAAAAACAGCAGACCTCTCCGGCGGCCAGCTCAGCCGGGTTTCGCTGGCGTGCGCCCTGGTTGCGCGCCCCCGCCTGCTGGTCCTCGACGAGCCTACTGTGGGCCTCGACCCGGTTCTCCGGGCGGATCTGTGGGACCGCTTCCGATCCATGGCCGAGGCGGGGACCACACTCCTGGTCTCCAGCCACGTGATGGAGGAGGCAAGCCACTGCGGTTCCCTGCTGCTCCTGCGCGAAGGCAGGCTCCTGGCCCAGCTGACGCCGGCAGAACTCAGCAGGCGGGGCCACAGCACAGACCTTGAGAGGGCCTTCCTGCACATGATCCGGGAAGCGGAAGGCACAGAGGCAACCGAAGGCGCCGCCACCCACGACGGCACAGCCTCACCGGAAAGCAGCACAACCCCGGAAAGGACCGTGCGGTCATGAACCTGCTGATGATGCTGGCCACAACCCGAAGGGTCCTGGACCAGCTGCGGCATGACCACCGCAGCGTCGCCCTGATCCTGGTGGTCCCGGCACTCCTGCTGACGGCGGTGTATTTCCTGTTCGAGAACGAAACGCTCCCTCCGGGGATGCCCAGGACGTTCGACCGGGTGGGCCTGATGATGCTGGCCATTTTCCCGTTTGTGGTGATGTTCCTGGTCACCTCCATCACGATGCTGAGGGAACGGACCTCCGGGACTCTGGAACGGCTCCTGACCACGCCGATCCACAAGGCCGATCTGCTGTTCGGGTACGGGCTGGCGTTTTCCATCATGGCCGCGCTGCAGTCACTGGTTGCCACGGCCGTTGCCTACTGGATTTTCGACCTGGACATCAAGGGCAGCCCGGGCCTGGTGGTCATGATCGCGGTGATCAACGCCGTGCTGGGTGTGGCACTGGGGCTGCTCTGCTCGGCGTTCGCCAGGACCGAATTCCAGGCCGTCCAGTTCATGCCCGTGGTGGTGGTGCCCCAGATTCTGCTGTGCGGGTTGTTCGTGGCACGTGACCGGATGAACGAGGTCCTCGAGTCAATCTCGAATGTCCTGCCCCTCACGTTTTCGGTGGATGCCCTGCAGGAGATCGCGGCGAACACCGAAGCCACGGACCAACTGTGGTCGGACGCCGGCACCATGCTGGCCATCGTCCTCGGGGTCCTGGTGCTGGCGTCCCTCACGCTCCGGCGGCAGACTGCATGAGCGGCGCGCAGGAGGTCCGGAAGCCGGGATCGGGCAGGAGGGGACGGCGCGAAGGGGCAAGCGAGTCCCGGGAGCACATCCTGGCCACAGCCCGCCGCCTCTTCGCCGAGCACGGCTTCGACGGCACAAGCCTCCGGCAGGTCGCGCGGGAAGCCGGCGTTGACCCCGCCATGATCCATCATTTCTTCAGGGGAAAGGATGAGCTCTTCGCACTGAGCGTTGCACTCCCGGCGGACCCTGTACAGGTATTGGAGGGCGTGGACCAGCACGACCCCGAGCACCGGGCGGAGGCAATTGTGCGCGCCGTGCTGCGGCTGTGGGAGAGCCCGGCCCAACACAGCCTCGTGGCGTTCATCCGGGGCACCATCGGCTCCAAGGCCAAGACCATGCTGCTGCGGGAAGTGGTAACCCGGACCATCATCAGCCGGATCATGGCCGGCATCCCCGGCCCACCCGAGGAAGTGGCATTGAGGGGCAATTTGGTGGCTACGCAGATGGTGGGTGTCATGCTGGTCCGCTACGTGGTCAAGCTGGAGCCGCTTGCCTCGGCGTCACCAGAGGATGTGGTGCGGCTGGTGGCTCCGAACGTCCAGCATTACCTCACCGGAACATTGGATCTTCGCTGAGCCGGGCTGCCGGAGTTTCAGCCAAGTACGGCAAGTGCCTGGTCGATCAGGCCGGCAACACGTGTGACGGCATCTTCTTCACTTGTTCCGTTGCCGGAAACACTGACAGCCACGCCGCTTTTCAGGGCCTGGGCAGTGAGCATGGACTGCGTTCGCCCGTCAGGCAGGGTGGTTTCCGTTGCATAGGCCACGGTGCCGGCATCCGAGCCGACCCCTTCAACGACCGAAGTCACTACATTGACGGTTACTCCGGCGGTGGTGACCGTGACGCTCTTGCACGCGTCGAGGCCCGCAGAGCGGACCGCGAGCAATGCCGGATCCATACCCGTAGCGAAGGACACCCCGGCAGCGGTGCCCGCAGCCGAATCGATACTTGTGCCCAGCGCCGTTGCCATGCCTTCGGTCCCGGCGGAGTTCGCTGCCAGGACCAGGTCCTGGCACTCGGCCGGTTCCACGACGACCTCTGAAATCGCTTGTTTGGCCTGCTCGACAGTCGCTGCGAGGTCCGCCGCGGGCATCACAGTAAGCGGAACTCCCCGGCCATCCCTAATCTGGCCCAGCAGCGCGGCAAGCTCCTCACTGGTAAAGGACCTGACGGGCGTTGCGGGGGGTGAGGACGTCTCGCTGGCCGACGGCGCCGGCGTGGATGAAGCGGCTGGAGCTGCCTCCGGACTTTCCGTGGCCGTGCCCGCGCCGCCGGAACAGCCGGTCAGCCCTGCCGCGAGAAGAATGGACGCCGAGAATCCGAGCAGCGCTGACGTGTTCAAAATGTTCCCCCAAAGTGAAAGGGGCAACGCCTGCCCCGCTAGAAGAGAACTGTAGCGAACGTTCCGACTTCCCGGAATCCCACGCGCTGGTACGTGGATCTGGCGCGGGTGTTGAAGCCGTTGACGTACAGGCTGGTGACCGGGGCGATCTTCCGCGCGTGCTCCACGACGGCCGCCATGTAGCCGGCGCTGAGGCCCTGGCCCCGGTACAGGGGGTTCATCCACACACCCTGCACCTGCGTGACCTCCGCCGTCACGGCCCCGAGTTCTGCCTTGAACACGACGTCGCCGGCGGGGTTGAGGTGAACCAGCGAGTGTCCTTGCCGGATCAGGCCTTCCACCCGCCGGCTGTAGAACTCGCGGCCACCCAGGAAAGGCGAATAGCCCACTTCTTCTTCGAACATGGCGGCGCAGGCTGGGAGGATCCGGTCAAACTCCGCGAGCCTGCCCAGCTTGAGTTCCATGTTCGGTTCAACAGAAGGCGGCCCGGCGAGGGTGAGGAGCGGCTGCTCGGCGCGCACCTCGTGGGCCGTATGGCCCAGCAATTCCAGCTCAGCATGCAAGGCGAGTACCGGTTCTGCCGGTCCAAAGGCCGAGGCATACCGGCGGCCCGAACGGTTCGCTGCAGCGGCAACCAGCCCGGCAAAAGCAGGATCCAGTTCGACGGGAACCAGGTTGGCTCCCGTCCAGCAGGCACCCAGGAGCATGCCGTCGTCGAACACTCCAAGGACCGACGCACCACCCGTGGTGGGTGCAGCGGTCCCGGCGGAGCGCAGGTGGGCCAGGATGAAGACGTTGGCTACCGGATCCTGCTGGGCCAGGCGCCGCAGTGCCGACGTGTCCGGACCGGCCAGGGTCCGCACGGAAATCCCCGCCGGCGCGGCGCCGTCCTTATGAGACGCTAACCACGGGGCTACCTTTGACAGCATCTTCGCCATCGGCCTCCCCCATCTCTTCGGCGATACGCATGGCCTCTTCGATCAGTGTCTCAACAATCTGGTCCTCGGGGACAGTCTTAATGACTTCACCCTTCACAAAGATCTGGCCCTTGCCGTTGCCCGACGCCACGCCGAGATCCGCCTCGCGGGCTTCCCCGGGGCCGTTGACGACGCAGCCCATCACGGCCACGCGCAGCGGGATTTCCATGCCTTCCAGCCCGGCTGTGACCTGTTCGGCGAGGGTGTAGACGTCCACCTGGGCGCGGCCGCAGGACGGGCAGGACACAATCTCCAGTTTGCGCGGGCGCAGGTTGAGGGACTGCAGGATCTGGTTTCCGACCTTGATTTCCTCCACGGGCGGGGCGGAAAGCGATACCCGGATGGTGTCACCGATGCCCCTGGACAGCAGCGCGCCGAAGGCTGTGGCGGACTTGATGGTTCCCTGGAAGGCCGGCCCGGCCTCCGTGACGCCGAGGTGAAGGGGCCAGTCGCCCTTTTCGGCCAGCATCTCGTAGGCGGCCACCATGATCACGGGGTCGTTGTGCTTGACCGAGATCTTGAAGTCGTGGAAGCCATGTTCCTCGAACAGGGACGCCTCCCAGACTGCCGATTCCACGAGTGCCTCGGGGGTGGCTTTCCCGTATTTCTTCATGATGCCCGGCTCCAGGGAGCCGGCGTTGACGCCGATCCGGATGGACGTGCCGTGATCCTTGGCCGCCTTGGCGATTTCCTTGACCTGGTCATCGAACTTGCGGATGTTTCCCGGGTTCACCCGCACCGCGGCGCAGCCTGCCTCGATGGCCGCGAAGACGTACTTGGGCTGGAAGTGGATGTCCGCGATGACCGGGATCTGGGACTTGCGCGCGATGATGGGCAGCGCCTCGGCGTCATCCGCGGACGGGCAGGCCACCCGGACGATGTCACAGCCGGACGCTGTGAGCTCGGCGATCTGCTGCAGTGTGGCGTTGATGTCCGTGGTGGGCGTGGTGGTCATGGACTGCACGCTGATGGGGCTGTCCGAGCCGACCCCCACGGAACCGACCTTGATCTGGCGCGTCTTCCGGCGCGGGGCAAGGACGGGCGGCGGTGCTGACGGCATTCCCAGGCTGACCGAGGTCACGTGGACTCCTTGGGTAGGTGGATCGAAAGAGGAGGGGGCAGGGATCAGGACGCGTGGGCGGCAAGGATGCCGATCACGGGAGTCCATTCGGTGGTCCGGATCCCGGCGATGGTGCCTGCCAGCGCGAAGGGATCCTGTTTGAGCAGGTCGTTCAACTCAGCTTCGTCCTGGACCTTGAAAATCAGCAGGGCTCCGGCGCCGTCGCCGTAGGGTCCGCTGGTCAGGAGCCGGCCGTCCTCGGCAAGGGTGGACAGCCACGCCCGGTGTGCGGGACGGCTCTCGTCGCGGGCGGCAGAGGAATTGGCAGCGTAAACGTACTCAACAGCAAAAACAGTCATAAGGACACCCTATCCCCCGCGGCGGGCCTGCGCCGATCCGGACAATGCCGCCAATCCCCCCATGCCGGGCCGGTGGCTTAGGACAGAAACAGCACTTTTACGGTGGCCGCAACCCCGGCGGCCCACAGCATGGAGGTGAGCGTCCCGATAATGAACCGCTCCGCGGCCACGGGTGTTTCCTTCAGCTCCGCGAACCTTCCCAGGCCTTTGATGGCCACAACGTACGCGATGGCCACAGGCTGCCCGGTCAGGATGGCCAGGCAAACCGCGAGGCGCTCGAGCACGCCGATGATCGCCCCGCCACGCAGGATCCGCTGCGCCGCAGCTGGTGGCGCCGGATAGGGAACGTCCGACGGCGGCCTGCCGCCGTCGGCGGTCAGTTCGCCGTCGACAGATTGTCCCGGGCGGGACTGCGGAACTGCGGGAATGGTGTCCACCGTGACATCGGCTGACGGGTCCTCGGCGGTCCGGTCCGCTGCCCTGGCGGCATCTGCCTTGTCATCGATGGTCCTGGCCAGCCGGAAGACCAGGGCGGTCACGGGCCAGCCGGCGAATCCGGCCACCAGCAGGGCCGCCGTTATCCAGAGTGCGTTCACCGGTCTCCTTCTATCTGGGAATGAGCGTGCGCCAGGAGCATCGCGGCCGCAGGCCTGGCCGCCCATTCTTCCTGCCATCCGGACCTGAGCACGGCACGGCTCACCGACTGTTCCGTAATTCCCAACTCCTTGGCCACCCGCTTCTGGCTGCCATGCCTGCCGCCGCCGCCCTGCAGCAGGCGGAGCCGGTCGACCACCCGCCATTGGGCAGGAGTCCGTTCCTGGACCAGGCGGCCGATCAGGCGAAGCACCGCCTCGGCATGGGCGCAGGCCAAGGCTCCTTCCCGGGCATGCTGCGGTACTTCCGCTGTCCGACCAATACTCCCGGACACCACCGACAAGGGGATCTGTCCCGCTGCAGTCTTGGCGAGGTCAACGGCCTTGCGGGCGGCCACGAAGCCGGTTCCGGTCCCTTCCCGGGGGCTGGCCCCCGGCGCTAACACCACCGAGCCGATGCCGATTCCCACATACCAGCGGCCGCTGCGGAGCGCGTGCAGGGCAACATCCACCACCTCGGCCGGGTCTGCTACGAGTCCCTGGAGTTCGTCGCCCACGGAGCGCTCAAAGGCCGCCGAAGTATGGCCGGCCAGTTCGGCGATCAGTTCCGGAACCCGGTCGACATCGGTACTGCTGCCGCGCTGGTCGATGGTGAGAATGAACATGGCTTAACCGTAAAGCGCTGACTGGCACAAATCAATCGTTTTCAACTGATTATGAAAAATAAACCGAAATAGGCTGAAAAGGATAAATCAGCCATACACAATTGAGTAGCAGTGTTCGCGGGCGGCCGCCGCGGCACTCCCGGGGCACTTCGACACGAAACGCCGGGCGTTACTAGCCGTTTCCGCGCCAAACAGCGGCAAAGTGCCCCATTTCTGCCGGGCAAGGCCGGACCTGGCGCGTGGATCCACTGTCTAGCCAAACAGGTTGATGGGCTTAACGATGTCGGCGTAGATGAGGAGCGCACTCATCCCCATGAGCAGTGCGGCCACGACGTACGTCGCGGGCAAAAGCTTGGCGATATCGAATGCGCCTGGGTCGGGCTTTCCGAGGAGCTTCGCCACCCGGCGCCGGACCCCTTCATACAGCGCACCGGCGATATGGCCGCCATCGAGCGGCAGCAGGGGAACAAGGTTGAACACGGCCAAGGCGAAGTTCAGCCCCGCCAGCAGCCCCACCAGTGCCCCCAGCCGTGACTGCAGCGGCACCTCTTCCATGGCCGATATCTCTCCCGCCACGCGCCCCACACCCACCACACTGATGGGTCCGTTCGGGTCACGGGGCTCCTCGCTGAAGGCCGCCTGCGCAACACCGACTACACGTGCCGGAAGGTTGAGGACCACACCGGCAACCTGCCGGATGTTCTCCCCCGCCATGGGCAGGACGGTCGACGCCGGCTGCGGCACCAGTTCACTCTGCGCACCAATACCCAGGAAGCCGACGTCCTGGTACAGGAGGTTGCCGGCGTCGTCCTTCGCCTGGCGTCCGTCGACGCCGACAACGGGGCGGGCGGACAGCACGGGAGTCACGGTGGTGGTGACGGGGCTGCCGTCGCGCTCCACGGTGATACTGACTTCCTTCCCGGCGGACGTACGGATCCACTCCGTCAACTGGTCCCAACTGGTGACCGCTTTCCCATCAAAGGAGGTGACCAGGTCATTGGGCAGGAGACCGGCTGCGGCCGCCGGCGTCAGGTCGCAATCTGCAGAATCAGGATCCACGGTCTCGCCGGCCGCGACCTGGCATTTGGAGACATCGGCGATGGTGGTGGTGGGCGTGGAAATGCCGAAGCCCATGAGGAGGACCGCCGTGAGTGCCAGCCCGATGAGCAGGTTCATCGCCGGGCCGCCGAGCATCACAATGACTTTCTTCCACACCGGGAGCCGGTAGAACACCCGGTTCTCGTCGTCCGGGCCCACCTCCTCGTGGGCCAGGGACCGCGCTTCCGTGGCCAGCGTCTGGAACATGCCTGTGCTCGATGGCCTGACTGTTCCGTCTTCCTTGTTCGGCGGGTACATGCCGATCATGGAGACGTAGCCGCCCAGGGGAATGGCCTTGACCCCATATTCGGTTTCGCCCTTGCGCTTTGACCACAGGGTGGGGCCGAAACCGATCATGTACTTGGTGACACGGACCTTGAACAGCTTGGCGGGCACCAGGTGGCCGACTTCGTGCAGCGCAATGGACGCGGCGATGCCGATCGCCACAAACACGACGCCGAGGATAAAGAGGAGTACGGGACTCATGGGTGGGTTTACTGCTTCCTAGAGACTGCTGACTGCTAAACGTTCGTGGGCCCGCGCCCGTGCCCAGCTTTCAGCTTCCAGCACGGACTCCACCGTCAGCCCGGAGGATCCTGGGTGTTCGCTGAGTACGGCGGCGACGGTGTCCACAATGTCGGTGAACCGGATAGACCCCTGGTGGAAGGCGGTGACGGCTTCCTCGTTGGCGGCGTTGAACACCGCCGGGAAGGTACTTCCCTGCTTGGCTGCGTCCTTGGCGAGGTCCACAGCCGGGAAGGCCTGTGAGTCGAGCGGCTCGAACGTCCAGCTGGTGGCCTGGGTCCAGTCGCACGGGGACGCAGCCTTGGGAACCCTGTCAGGCCAGCCCAGCCCCAGGGCAATGGGCAGGCGCATGTCCGGCGGCGAAGCCTGCGCGATGATGGAGCCGTCGACAAACTGGACCATTGAGTGCACCACGGACTGCGGATGGACCACCACGTCGATCCGGTCCAGCGGGATGTCGAACAGCAGGTGGGCTTCGATGACCTCGAGGCCCTTGTTCACCAGGGTTGCCGAATTGGTGGTGACCATCAGCCCCATGTCCCAGGTGGGGTGCGCCAGCGCCTCCCTGGGCGAAACGCTGTGCAGCTGCTCCCTGGTCCGGCCGCGGAAGGGCCCGCCGGAGGCCGTCAGGATCAGCTTGTCCACTTCGTTGGCGGAGCCGGAGCGCAGGCACTGGGCGATCGCGGAATGTTCGGAGTCCACCGGCACGATCTGCCCTTCGCGGGCGGCTGCCTTGACCAGCTCTCCACCCACAATGAGGGACTCCTTGTTGGCCAACGCCAGCGTGGCTCCGGATTTCAGGGCCGCCAGCGTGGGGGCCAGCCCAATAGAGCCGGTAATGCCGTT
Source organism: Arthrobacter sp. (assembly GCA_046708445.1). Lineage (GTDB taxonomy): Bacteria > Actinomycetota > Actinomycetes > Actinomycetales > Micrococcaceae > Arthrobacter. The sequence continues at coordinate 1,584 of JBKKDH010000273.1, read as the reverse complement.
GAGCACCACATCGGCGGGGATTCCGGCAATCCGGGTGGAGGCATCGGGGCCGGAGATAATCTCCGGGCGGTAGTCCCGCCGTCCGGCCTGGCGGGCGGCGTCGTCGATCAGGTTTTGCAGGTGCCGCGGGTCCCCGGACGCCATGCCGACGGCGGCGGCACCCGTGTGGACGGCCTGGCGGGCCAGCAGTTCCAGGTTGCCGCCCCCGGCGCTGAGCGCCACCACCTCAAAAAGGTGCGGGGCGCCGTCGACGACGTCAATCGCCTGCGTGCCGATGGAACCGGTTGACCCGAGGAGGACGATTCTGCGAGGCTGCATTGCTTAAGTATCCCGCACCGGAGCCGGCAGCCCGGTCAGCCCGTCGCCAGCTCCACGAAACCCTTGGTCAGCGTGGACACGGCTCCGAGGTAGGCGATGGCCACCACGATCTTCCGGACGGAGGCAGGCTTGACCTTGCCGGAGAGCAAATCCCCCGCAATGATTCCGGCCACCATGGCAGCCAGGATGCTGAGCCACTGCCATCCGTCCAGGCCGGGAAGGTGCCCGCCGGACAGCACGTATTTGCTCACCAGCGACGTCAGCCCCGTGGTCACGAAGTAGGGCTGCAGTGTGGCGCTGAAGCTCTTCTGGTCCCAGCGGGTGGCGATGGCGTAGGCGGTGATGGCAGGGCCGCCGACGCCGGCTGCCGCGTTCATCAGTCCGCTGGAAAAGCCGAGTGACACCATGGGGACGGGACCGCTCGCGCGCCATGAACTGCGGGTCAGCCGCTGCGAAGCGAGGAGGGCGACGATGAGCATGACGCCGATGCAGATCTCCAGCGGCGCAACGGGCACGTTGCTGGCCAGCCAGGCGCCCGGCAGTACCCCCGCCACAGCGGCGAGCGCCAGCCCGAAGTAGCGCCGCCACTGAACGTGGCGCCACACCCTGGAAAGGATCAGCAAGGACGATGCGGCACCGCACAGGTTGATGATCATCACGCCGTCGAAAGGCCCCAGGAGCACCACCAGGACCGGGGAGACGAGTAGGCCGAATCCGAGGCCGGCCAGCCGCTGGGCCAGTGCCCCTGCAACGACGGCAATGAGCACCAGTGCAAACACCATCCGATCCTAGTGGGCGGAGGCTGCGGGGCGGGCGTAACGTGGACACCGTGGACTGGGTTTCCTGGTTCGATGCGCCGGAGTACGAATTCGCCCGGCAGGTGCTGCAACGCGGCGTCGCAGCGCTCTTCCTTGTTGCGTTCCTCTCCTCCTTCAACCAGTTCCCGGCCCTGCTGGGTGAGCGCGGGTTGCTGCCGGTATCCGACTACCTTGAGGGATTCAGTGCCCGCAGGCGGCCCACCCTGTTCCGCTGGCGGTATTCGGACAGGCTGCTGCGCGCGGTGTGCGTCGCCGGGATGGCCGTTGCGGCCCTCCTGGTGGCAGGCCTTCCCCAGCTCGGCCCGCCGTGGCTGCCACTGATCGCCTTCCTGGCCCTGTGGCTGCTGTACATGTCGATCGTCAATGTGGGCCAAACGTTCTATGGCTTCGGCTGGGAGATGCTGCTCCTGGAGGCCGGCTTCACCGTGGCTTTCCTCGGGTCGGACCA